>CBFGOS010000155.1:0-5846 GCA_965650425.1 uncultured Lysobacter sp.
CGCGGTCGCTGCAGCGGGAAGCGCGCCGCGAGTCGCAGCGCGAGGGGCGTGAGGGCGGCCCAAACCGCGGCCCAGACAAGCCAGATGGCGCTGGCGCGTGCCCAAGCCAGCGGTTCGCCGCGCACCTGTGCGGCAACCCAGGCCTGCCCCGCGAAGAGCATCGCGACCAGCGTCCACGCCGCCAGAATGGCGAGGCCCCGGCGGCTGAACACGGACCTGTTCCCCACGACCGGCTGCACCTCTTCGTGCGCTTGCCTAGCGAGCTGTGCCATCGGCCGGGCTGCCTCCTGTCGCCGACCCCGTCGTCGGCGTTGGCAGCATACCCAATTGATTCAGCCGCTCGGGCGAGGGGGGAGGGCAGTGCTTCATGGTCGGCTCCGGCGATGCGTGGGGCCATCATCCTTGGGGCATGGGCTCCTGGGATCTGGAGAGTGACGAGTGGGGGCTGCAGTGGGGTGAGTGGAGGCTGCACCCGGGCCCCGTCGTTCCAGCGCGAACCACTGCCGGCCTGAGCATAGGACCGGACGCGTACCAAACGGCCTACTGACCACCAGCACATGAGCACGAAGCGCCGCGTGCCTATCCTGCCTGCACACTCTGGGGAAACCGTATGGACACGATCAAGCCTGACGCAAGAACAGCAGGACTGCTCTACCTGGCCGGAATTTTGGGGCGCGTGGTGCGTGATGAGGGCCTTGCCGCGGGAGCAGAGGCATGAGCGCCGTTCCACCGGCCACGGGTCAGGGGTCGTTGCGACCAGGCGACCTGCCGGCTTCCCGTCGCTGGCTCTGGGCTGCGCCTGCGATGGCATTTGCGGTCGCCGCCGCGCACTTGGCGTGGGAGGCGTCACATGGCGGTGTCCAAAGCCATCACCTGTTGAACCGAGCGGACCTTCCTTCAGTGTCGAACGCTTGGGGGCTCCTGCTGTTGCCGGTACTCGGATGGTTGGCCGCCCATTTTGTCAGGCGCCGGGCGAACTCCAATGCGCAAGCACCGAGCCGGGCGGTGGCGGCATTCATGGGGTCGCTGGTGGTCGGGCTGGCCCTGTCGGCTGCGTTTCGGCTGGACTTGAGCAACCTGACCTCCGGCCTGTTCTTTGCGGTGCTGTTGAGCGGTCTCGTGCTGCGCACCTACCGGGCGGAGTATGTTTTTGGATTCGTCATCGGCATGACGTTCGTTTTTGGCTCGGTGTTGCCTACGATGGCGTCAATGGTGGCGGCCAGCATCTCGGTGCTGGCCCACTTCGCGGTGTATCCGGTGGTGTCCGCGCTTTACCAACGGGTGCGCGTCGCGGCGGGGTGAGACTTTACGATGGCGTGGCGGTTCGCCGTGCCATTGGAAACGAGCGGCAGGGTCGGTGTTCACGTGTAGAACTCGTTCGTTCGACGCCGGGGATCTAAGCTACGCCCCATGACCATCCTCCTCACCGACTTCGCGCGCCCGCGCCTGTTCCCCCGCGAACCGCGCCGCAACACCATCCAGGACATCACCCCCGAGCAGTTCGAGCGCCACCTCAACGAGGTGCCGCCGCTGAAGGTACTGGACGGCTACGCGCCGTTCTGCAAGCTGCACGTGCATCGCAACTGGACGTCCACGCGTTGCCTGTCGGTGCCCATCACGGACGACAACCGGCACCTGTTGCGTTCGGACTACGAGGCGCGCACCAAGGACGAGCTGCCGGTGCTGGTGCGCTGGTTCGAGGGGCTGGAGCCGCCCGTAGCCGAGTACCTCATCGTCATCCTCTACAGCCGCGAGCAGCTGGCCAAGGAGGGCACATTGATCGACGCCGACTGGGGCGTGGTGGGCTGCATGTATACCGCCGAGCCGGAAGAGACGCCCATGGCGCCGGTCACCATGATGCGCAACGCGCTGGGCGTGGAGGAGGGCGGCTCCGGCGTGCCGCTGGACCGCGAGGCGTATGCGCGCAGCGTGGCGTTCTGGCGGAGTCACGCCAACTGGCGGGGATAGCCAGGACTGCATCCAGATCGCTTCTTCCTGCGTATTGCCTGCACCGGACTGACCGGTGCTCACGGTAGACAAGGAGTAGCGATGAAGAGTGTGCTGAAGGGCGCTCTGGCGGGCGCCATGCTGTTGTCACCCATGGTTGCCATGGCGGAGGGTCCCGTATTCAGCGTGTTTGGTGGACGCGATGTCTCGGTATCCGGTGAAGTGCATGACGGTGCCGTGGCGCCCGTGGCCGACCTGGGTCCGCTGAACCCGGCCCTGGCCGGGGTGTCGGCAGAGTTGCGCATCCAGTCACGCGACTACGACGAGATCTACGACGACGCCAACACCATGGGTTTGCGCATGGCGTGGGAGCGCGGCAACGGGCAGTGGTTCGGCACGTTGCGCCGGACGACCGCCGACGGTGGTCAGGTGCAGGTGGGCGGTGCATTTGTTCCGGCGTTGAACACCACGCTGCCGGTTTACGGGCGCTTTGACGATTACAAGGCCACCGCGCTGGAGGGTGGCTATCGGCACGCCTTTGGTAGCGGAACGATGCGGCCCTACGTGGGCGGCCGGGTGGGCGCGACGCGTGTGGATGAGATCCGCGCGACCTTCACCATCCCCGATGCGGCCATCGCGCTGAACAACGTCGCGTTCTTCGACAGCGGCTGGGTGGCGAGCGCGGGCGTGGACGCGGGCGTGGAGTGGCAGTTGGGCGAATCCGCCAACCTGGCTTTGCAGGTCAGCGCCGACTACCACGGCGATCTGAAGGACGATGACAGCGACATCGGCGGCCTGGGCCTGGGGTCCATCAATGACACCGGCAGCCGCATGGCGATCCCCGTGCAGCTGATCTTTGGCTGGAAGTTCTGAGCGTGGGCGCGGTCGTGGCGGGGGCGTGTGGGCCCCCGCCCGGGACCACTGGTCTGCGGCGCATCGGGTCGCTATCGTCTGGGACTTCTCTTGCCATCGCCGGATCCACCATGCGCTTGCTCGCCGCCTGCCTGTTGTCCACCGCCACGCTGCTCGCCCATGCCGGCGGCACCACGTCGTATGGCAAGGCGATTGCCGATGGGCCGGCGGTGCCGGTGTCCGCGGCCATCGCGGCGTTCGACACGCACGCGGGCTCGCCGCGCCTCTTCAGCGGCCGCATCACCGAGGTCTGCCAGGCCAAGGGCTGCTGGATGATGCTGGAACACAACGGCCAGGCGGCCCGGGTGAAGTTTGGCGACCACGCCTTCTTCCTGCCCAAGGACGCGACGGGCACGGCGGTGGTGCATGGCGTGCTGGAGCGCAAGACCTTGACGCCGGAGCAGGCGAAGCACTTCAGCGACGACAGCGGCAAGCGGCTGGCGGTTGACCCGGTCGAATACCGGATCGTCGCGGACGGCGTACGGGTCGCGTCTGCGCCGTAACTGCTGGTAGGCGGGCGCTTGGCGCGCGGGCAGGGTCCCGCGCCGGGACTTCACCCGCGCCGTGCCGCTTCAATCGCCGCCACGTCAATCTTGCGCATCTGCATCATTGCGTTGAAGACGCGCTTGGCCGCGGCGCGGTCGACGCCGGTCACCGCCTCCATCAGCACGCGCGGCGCGATCTGCCACGACACGCCCCACCTGTCCTTGCACCAGCTGCACTCGCTCTCCTGGCCACCGTTGCTGACGATGGCGTTCCACAGGCGATCGGTTTCGGCCTGGTCCTCGGTGACTACCTGGAACGAGAAGGCTTCGTTGTGGGTCACGCCCGGGCCGCCATTCAGGCCGATGCAGGGGATGCCCATGACGGTGAACTCCACCATCAATACATCGCCCTCCTTGCCGGCCGGGTAATCGCCCGGCGCGCGGTGCACCGTGCCCACGGCGCTGTCGGGGAAGGTGCGTGCATAGAACTCGGCTGCTTCCAGCGCGGCGCCGTCGTACCAGAGGCAGAGGGTGTTTTTGCGGGTCATGCGGGGTCTCCGGTGGGGGCGTCGGTCGGCCCGACGGTGCGCGTGTGCGGATGTAGCGAAGGTGAGAGTACGGTGTTCACCCATCAGGGTGAGGGGGAACCGCTCGAGATTCGGAGCAGAATCGTTCACATGCCCCACTGCACCGTC
The DNA here is from genome assembly GCA_965650425.1 of uncultured Lysobacter sp. Classification (GTDB taxonomy): domain Bacteria; phylum Pseudomonadota; class Gammaproteobacteria; order Xanthomonadales; family Xanthomonadaceae; genus Aerolutibacter. Next base: position 4,040 of record CBFGOS010000155.1, read on the forward strand.
CGCTATCACGTGCGACTGGTACCCAAGTCCGTTGACGAAAGGTCACTGGATGCGGTGGGCATTTTTTACGAGGAACGCGAACCCGATCCGGTCGGTGCTCCCGGAAATTTGATCTGGCGTCGGCTCCTCACTTTCAGCGGTCCGTCCGGCTATTCCGTCAGGGACATGATCACCCGCGGTAACAACTGGAAGATGGATGTGCTCCATCGAATTGACCCACTGCAGTGGGACAGCTGAAAGCGGTTAGCGCTTGAGCTCCACCACGGGCGCGAACCCGCCGTAGATCAACCGCTTTCCGTCGAACGGCATCGGGTTCTGCTCCGGGTCCATGCGGGGGTCGTTGCCTTCCATCATTTTCTTCATGCCGGCGTCGCGGGTGGCCTTGTCGGGCCATTCGATCCACGAGAACACCACGGTCTCGTCGTCGGTGGCCTGCACCGAGCGGTAGAAGTCGGTGAGCTTGCCGTGCGGCACATCGTCGCCCCAGCACTCCAGCACGCGCAGCGCGCCGTAATCCATGAACACGGAATCGCCTTTGCGCGCGTGCTCGATGAACTTGTCCTTGTTGGCGGTGGGGACCGCCAGAACGAAACCGTCGATGTAGGACATGGTGACCTCCTGGAAAAGGACGAACCGAGACTGTGCGCCGGTGTGAATTTGGCGAGCGTGAAGGGGGGATATATTCCGCGCGCCGAGACCACTGAGTCACAGCTTTCGTTCGATGCCCAGCCACCAGCCGCGGTGGGTGACCGCATCGTCCACGCTCCAGCGGTAACGCACGCTTGTCGACCACCATGCGCCACGGCCAGCCTCCAATTGCAGGTCGAACCATGACGCGTCCATCGCGCGAGACGCATCGTCGATCCGGAACATCACGTCCGGTACGCCGGTGAATGCGGCGGTGAAGGCACCATCAGCGCGCATTGCGTGGCGATGCGTCCCCGCCGCTGCCAACCGCAGCCATCCCGTCGGCCGTTGCCAGTCACGCAGGTAGCGCAGGCCAAACTCGGCACTTGTACGGCGGCTGCTTGCGGCTTGTCCCATCAGTTCGAAGCCGGTGCTGCCGCTCTCCGTGAACGCGCCACTGTGCACCGTGTCGTACTGCAGGGCGGCGAATGGCGTGAGCTGGCCACCACCCAGGGCATGGTCGTAGCCACCTTCAACCCGCGCGCGCACATGGGTGATGTCGAAGCCGGCGACGGCGTGGTGAGCGCGGCGATCCGCCAGGTCGATGTGCCTTCGGGTGTCCACTCGGCCGCGGCTGGCTCGTACTTCGGCGTAGGCATGCCAGGGTCCACGCCAGGCATGGCCATAGAGCATGCCCAGTGATTCCACTGCGTGAGCCCGGCCGTCGCTTTCGAGTCCCATCCACGCATTGCCACGGCCAGTGGCGGCGCCAATCAGCAGTTGCGGTCCAAGTCCGTAGGTGACGCCGCTCATCAGTCCCGTTTCCGAGAGCCGGTGTTGCATCAGTCGGCCGCTGCCGGAGGTGGCCGATGGCGTGGCTGCTGCCACCCAGGCATGGCGGGCCACAGGGACGTCGCGCCATTGCTGGAGCTGCGACCACTGCGGGCCAAATTGGGCAAAGCTGTCGAGCAGCCCGCCATGGATATCGGTGAAGGCTTGGCCGGACAGGCTGTTCAGCGTGCGGGTCGCCTGGGCCAGGTCATCAATGCGTAGCACGGAACCGGCGGACGTCAGCATTTGGCGCTGAGCCATGTCGAGCGTGTTGGGGGCCGCCATCGCGATGGCATCGATCCGGTCGAATGCCCGGTCGAGGTTGGCTGCGCTGGCCAGGATCTCCGGG
>CBFGOS010000156.1:0-5790 GCA_965650425.1 uncultured Lysobacter sp.
GGGGCGCTGCCAATGGTGCGCACGTTGTTCTGGCTGCCGGTGCGAGTGGGCGGCGGGGGTTGCATCGTGGTGCGACTACCAGGACGCGGCGCCTCCGGTGCGCGGCCTGATCCCGACTGCGACGTAGATGCCTGGCGGGCAGGCGGTGTGCTCGCGCCACGCGACGGCTCACGTTGCTGCGCGTGTTCGCGCCCTTGTTCGCGGGGACGTTCGCCTTGCGGCTCGCGGGGGCGTTCGCGCTGCGGCTCGCGCGCAACATCGTGGGGAGACTCGCGGTGGGAACGAGGCTCCGGCGAAGCGCCGGCGCCTGCTCGCGCCTGTCCCGCAAACTGAGAACCGCCTTGGAGCGATTCGACCTTGGCCTTGAGCACCGCAGCGGCATTCTCGCGCTTGTCGACGACGTCCATGATCAGCGCCCAGCCATCGGGAGTGGCCAGATCGCGCAGCACCTTGGGCGTCAGCACGCAATTGAAGCCAGCCTTGGCCAATTCGCCACTGACGGATTGGGCCGCGTACGCACCCAGCGCCTCGGCGTCGTCGCCGCGGATGGCCGTCTTGATCTTGCCGCTCATTGGGGCCAGGAGGGACAGCTGAGCTGTGCCCATCTTGATCCCGGCCATGACGTCGAGTGCCTCAAGCACCTGTCGGGCTATCATCTCGCTCATCTAGGTCTCCTGTTCGTGCCCCTGTGGGGCGTCTTCCTATGTGAATCGTGGCATGCCGCAGCCGGAAGCAAAGTTATTTTCAGCAACCGGCGCACATAAATCGCCCAGCGCACCCTACGCGCCCGGTGTCGCACCCGGTGAGACCGACCTTCGGTACGGCCTAGTGCATGGTGCGGTTCAAGAGGGCGTGCGCAAACGCCGCCGCACTCAGACCGGTGGCGTGTAACGCCTGATGGGTCCGCGCCCGATCCTCTCCGCTCACCTCGCGCAACCGCGCGGCAGGCTGCTTCCGGAGGTCTTCGAGCAGCGCCGGACCGACGGATGTCACCCAGTGGGACACGTCTTGCGTGAGCAGGGTGGTAACAAGGCGTGCGTACGGGCCCAGCTGGTCGATGACCTCTGCAGTGCATTTCTTTGCGAGCACGAGCCCGACGCGTGCCTGGTTTACGCCATAGACGAGCTGGCCGTCATCCAGGGCCATGCACCACGCCAGCGGTAGTGCATGGGCCACGAGGGCAACATCCCCATCGCGGCGGCACGCCAGTACGTCGGCCGGCTCCAGCCGATCCGGCGCGACCGGCAGTGCTTCGTAAAGATCCAGGTAGGCCTGGCGGACCAGCTTTTCGTTGAGCGGTGCGTTCATGCATGGGGTTATCGCAGGTCGATTACGACGCCAAAGTTAGGCTCCGGCACTTGCGCGCTGCAAAGCAAAAGGCCGCCCGGTGAGGGGCGGCCTTTTGGTCTTCTTGGCAGAAGCGGGAAGCGACGTCGCCCTCCCCGCTTATGCCCTGCGCCGATTAGAAGTGGCTGTGCACGGAATCCCAGCCCAGCCCCATCTCCTCGACCATCTCTCGCACCTGCTTGCGCACGCCTACCGCGAACGGCATCCGGCGCGCCGCCTCCAGTCCGTGGGCCTTCAACACGTCCGCCCAATCGGGCCCCTTGTCGGCACCCTCCTCCAGCGGCAACGGCGGCAGGATCATCGCGGCCTTGCGACCGGTGGCACGCACGCGCTCCACCAGGGCTTGAGCCGCCATCTGACCGACCCCATCCGGGTTCTCACCCTTGACGGGATCCTTGTCGGCCGCCACCACCAGTACGCGCACCTGGTCGGGAATCATCAGGTTGGACAACAGCTGCTCAACGCAGCAGGCCCAACTCGGCAATCCCGTCATGGCACGCCACGCCAGCATGGTCTCCAGCCCTTCCCCCACACACAGCACCGGGCCGATGTCGTGATCCAGACGGACTGCGCTGCCGTGGTACTGCGAACCGGAGCGGAACGGCATGAACTTCTTGGCCGCCTCCACCGGTGCCTTGTCGCCATTGGGTGTCAGGTAGATCCGCTGGATGGTCAGCGGCTTACCGGTCGACTGGGTCAACAGCCCCAGCAACGCCGGAAAGTGCCCGACCACTTTGCGCTCCCGGTCCCGATACTCCAGCGATGGATGGAAGCGCACATCCTGCAGCGGTCCAACCACGTCGTTCAGCGATCGGCGGGTCAGGTACGACCGACCGATCGCGGCTTCCGTTGAAGAGAGAGCAAACGACTCTTCCCACACCTGGACGAGCGCCTTGGCTTTGCGCTCATCTTCCGCCGCCACCTGCTCCGCGGTCTTCTGCGGCGCCGGTGCCACCATGGCGATCGGCGTGCGGTTGACCACATGTGCAGTGCCGTCTTCATCGTAGTGCGGGATGCCGAAGAGGTCGCCGATCTGGCGAATGCTTTCGACGAACGTCCAGCCGTAGATGAAATTCAGCGTGGCAAAACCGTCCGCGAAGTGCCCGCACGTATTACAGGTGCTACCGCCGGTTTCCTTGTAGTCCTTGTAGAACCGGAAACCATCGGTGCCCCCATGCCGTGGGCAGGGGCCGTGGCGCGTCCCCCGCGCGAGCGCAGGCGCCAACACGGGCCCCGCCAGCGCGTTGAACACGCAATCCCACTTGCCCTTTGCCGCGCGTTTCACCTCTTCCCCGTAGCTCTTCGCCTTTTCGTAGGCCTTGGCACGGGCTTCTTCACGACTGATCTGAGTCCTCATGCTGCCTCCTTATGGGCGAAGTTGAGGGAATGGATTGTTTGTCTTGCCTCTTCGATGCACTCACGCACCAGATCCCGATAATCGGGGCCATCGGCGGTTTTCCAGACAGAGCCTCCGTAGGTCTTGTCGACCAGCTCGAGCGCTTCGTCCCATTCGTCCCGCGAGCATTTGCGGAACAGCACGCGGACCTGAAAATCCCCGGCCTCGTACTCACCGTGACGCTGGGTGACGCGTCGCATTTCTTCCAGGGCCTCACCTGGCTCCAGGCCTTCGATGTTGTAGTCGAGGACCTCATCCGACTCGATCCGCTTGACCTCCACTCGGTAGTGCCTGGTGGAGTACGCCCGGATCAGGTCGTTCTGGCAGACCAGCAACAGGAAGTAGTCCTCCAGCAGGTCGACGGCCTGGCCCAGGACGGATTCCAGGAGGTCGTCTGCTGCTTCCCGAGCTGTCTCCAGCACGTCCCAGTCGCCCTCTTCGAGGAACTGCCCGCCTGCCTCGACTTTGCAGCATGTGCTGCGGTTATCTGGCTTGGCGACGATCCAGCCGTTTTCGGCCTCAAGCAGCGTTGCGAAGCGCGATGCCGACTCCAGCTCGCCTTCACCGGCCATGTGGGCGACCAGCGGTTTGACGTCCGCAAGGCGACCCTCAATCGTGCAACTGCGGCCCTGTCCGTACAGGCTCCAGTACACCGCCGCCGATGCTCCTTCCGTCTTGGGCTTGAAGCCCGTTACCCTATTGATCCAAAACGCAATTGCGGCCTGGATGTTGTTGTAGCTCATGACATGCGCTCCTTCAAAAGGAACCGATGCCTTGCCCCTGCCGGGGTAGTGGCCCCGGTTCGGGTGGTTGTGTGCGGGAGACCCCCGCGCGGTTGGGCAACAGCCCGGAATGAGCAACCCCGACAGCGCCCGCTGGGACGCTCTCAGGGTGGCTCGGCCGGCCAGGGTTTCCCCCGGCCGGCCTTGCCTACTTCCTCATGCCGCCTGCAGCTGCGACCGCAGTGCTCCTCGCACCATGGACAACATTGCCGGGGCAATCTCCTCGATCTTCTGGATCACCGCGTGCTGCGCGAACAGGGTCGAGATCATCGGGAGGCAGATGCCCAGCCCCATGCACTCGATTCCCATCCGTTCAGCCGCGGCGATCTGTGCCTTCGTGGTACCCGGGTTGTCGGGCTGACCGTCGGTCAACACGATGAGCAGCTTGCGCTCCTCCTGGCGCATGGCCAGCATCCGGCTTGCCCACAACACACCTTCCGCCATCGGCGTACAGCCGGTGGTGCCCAGTGCGAAGTTCGAGGCGTTGCGCGCCGCACTTTCCCCGAAATTCAGCGCCATCCCGAAGTGCGGGAAGGTACCGACCGCCGTGGTAACACCGGACAGGCCGTTGAGGGCCGTGGCAGTCGCGAACAGGGCCTTCGAGGTCAGGTCGATCGGAATCGCTCCGTTCTGTGCCGTCAACATCGAACCGCTGACGTCGGCCAACAGAAACACCGCCGTGTTGAGGCGTCGACGTTCGTCCATGCGGAGGAACAGACGACGGTCACCCGTGCTGGTCCTGTGCACCGTGCGCTGGTTAAGCACCGAGCCCCGGGCCGCCTCTTCCTCCCGGAGGAGTTGGAGGGACTGGAGTTCGTTGCTCAGCAGTGCCCGCAGCCTGCCCGACTGGCCCAAGGCCTCCATCGGGTCGAAGTGGCCACGGGTCAACGCGCTTCGTGCCGGCGCGCCTGGTGCAACCACCGGCGCACTGTCGTGGTCGGCAATTTCACCGTCACTCCCGCTGCGCTTGATGTCCTCGGAGGTGTCCTTCAGTTCCTGGGCCAGTGCTTCACCCAGGTCTTGCAGGTCACGTCCGTTTCCATCCAGCGCGTCGCGAAGTGCGTCCGCCGCCGCCGACGGATCAGCCGGGCCTTGCCCGCCTTGATCGCCATCCACAGAGGTATCGCCCGCATCGGCATCGGCATCACCGTCACCGTCACCGTCACCGTCAGCATCAGGCGTGGTTCCCTGCGATCCACCGCTATCGGCGGCGTCCTGGTCCCCATCTTCACCTTCGTCGCCAGCATCGCCGCCACCGTCATCGGTCGCGCCGTCGTTGGAATCGTCGGTGTCCTTGTCAGCGGCATCCTGCTGCTTCTTCTGCTCCTCTTCCATGGCTTGCTTGACGCGCCTGGCCAGATCGAGGGCATCCTGCGTCGAGCCCAGCTTCGGCCCGTGGACGTCCACCAGGACGTCCAGACGGGTCACGAAGCCTTCGCCGAACACTTCCACCAGCGCGGGTCGACTCTGCTCGGCCAGTTCGCGGAAGGCGGCCTGGTCACGCAGCTCAGCACGCAGTGCGTACAGCAGGTACGCAGCCACCAGCCACTTGGGCGTGTCCTGCGCAGTCAGCGGCTGGTAGAAGTTCGGGTGGCCGATCAGCGCCTCCGTCATGTCATCCAGCTGCTTTCCAGCGCCGCGGAACACCTTGATGAACTCCCGTTCCTGCAGGGGGTCCTCGATGGCGTTCCAGATCGACTTCAACAGCGAGTCGTCCCGCAGGTCCGCTTGCGCATTGAGGTAGCGGAAGTCCGTGAACCGGACATGGCCGACCTCGTGTGCGACGAAACCCCGGGCGAGCGTGAACAGGCGATTGGCCTGATCAGCGTCGCGTTCGTGCATCGGCAGCGGCAGCGGCGGCAAGGTAATTTCCTTGCCATCCGTTTTTGCCGTGGTCGCCTGCTTGGAGAACACGACCGAAACGCCGGCGTGCCCTGCCAGCCCCTGCGCGAACAGGGGTAGCGACGCCAGGAGAGCCCGGGCCTCGCGAAGTGCATCACGCTTCATCATCTTCTCCTTAGAACGCGAAACTTGCGGTCTTGGCGTTCGTGGTCGGTTGCGGTGCCGCGGCGACCGGCTGGTGTGCCGGCGTTGCTGCGGGTGCCGTCGTGGGTGCGGTCTGCTGCGCCTGTTCGAGGTTGGCGCCCATCTGGAGCAGCTGGGTCGCGTCGGCCATCGAATTGAGCATTGCTCCCAAAATCATGGCTTCCGTTGTTTCCAGCGGCCCTGTCTTGGGCAGTCCTTCCAGCACCTTGCCCAGGGCCG
>CBFGOS010000157.1:0-5639 GCA_965650425.1 uncultured Lysobacter sp.
CCGTTCGCCGAGGCGCACGGCCGTTTCGGCTCCCAGCTGGCCTGCCAGCTCCGCCACGCCGGGCGGCAGCAGCACGATCACGGTCGATCCATAGTTGAACCGTGCCATTTCGGCAAAGCGCTCCAGTGTGATGTTGCTGCCGCGGTAGTCCTTGACCGTGACCGTATCGGCGTAACGTGGGATCTCCACGCCGCTCCACACGGTTTCCACGCCAGAGACCAGCAACGCGCCGACCATCACCACCGCCATCGGCCCGAAGTCGGTATCGAAGTGGCACACCAACCTTTCGTTGCGGGCAAACAGGCCCGGTACGTTGCGGACCGCCGCCGGACCGACGCTGAAAAGGCGCCCCGGCACGTGGACGGTTTCGCGCAGGCGCCCCGACCACGGCATGTGCACGCGGTGGTAGTCCTTCGGCGACAGGTACACCGTTGCAAACACGCCATTGTTGAACGGCATTGCCGCATCGGCATCACCGAGCAGTTCAGCCGCGGTGAATGACTGGCCCTTGGCCTGGAAGATGCGCCCGTCCTGGATGGGGCCACACTGGCTGATTCGGCCATCGGCGGGCATCAGCAGGGCCTGCGGATCGGCATCCGGCACGCGTGCGCCCGGTTTGAGCGCGCGTGTGAAGAAGGCGTTGAAAGTGGGATAGGCGGTCGGGTCGGGCTCTGCGGCCTCGGACAGGTTGACGCCAAACTTGCGCGTGACCGTATCGATCAACCACTGCTTTACCCACGGGGCACGCGAATAGGCCAGCGCGCGCGCCATCGATGACAGGGCGCGGTGGGGCAGGACGTAGGTCAGGGCGGTGACGAGACTCATGGGGCGGTGGCCTGGGTCAGGAGCGTGAAATCGGCGGCGATGGCCTTGGGATCAAGGGGCGGCTGAACCACGCCGCTCATGCGGCCCTGCGGGTCCAGCACCGCCAGCGTGGCGCTGTGGTCCATGGTGTACTGGTCCGCGGGCGCGCCTTCCGGTGCCGGCACCTTGGCAAACACCAGGCTGAGCGATCGGGTGAAGGCTTCCAGTGCAGGAATGTCCGCGGTGGCGGCCATCGTGTCGCGGTGGAAGGCGTGGGCGTATTCGCCGATGCGATCGGGCGTGTCGCGTTCGGGGTCGACGGAGACGAACAGCACGCGCGGGCGCTGCCCTTCCGGAAGCGATTCCCACTGCTTCTGCGCGCCGGCGAGGGTGGCCAGGGTGGTGGGGCAGACGTCAGGACAGTGCGTGAAGCCCAGGAACACCAGCGTCCAGTGCCCCTTCAGCTCACCCGGCACCAGCGGCGTCCCATCGGACTGGCGCAGGGAGAAGGTCGGCAGTTCGCGCGCGGGCTGGAACAGCCGCACCGCCTGGGTCTGCGGCAGGGAATTGGACGGCGCCGGACTGAAGACGTGGCGCGAGGCCAGTAGGCCCAGGCCGGCGGCCAGGGCGATGACGATGATGAGGAGCGTGGTGCGGTTGAACATTGCGGTTCCAGCGACGGGTGCCGGGGCATGATACCGGGCGCGGGCCGGCCCCCGGCTATAATGGCCGACTGCCCGCCAGCCCCCGGATCCGACCGTGCCCGCCGAAACCCCCACCTTCGAGCAGCTGACCATCATCGACCTGATCCGCCACGGCGGCAGCCGCTTTGGCGCGGCTGGGCTGACGTTTGGCCACAGTTTCGACAACGCCCTCGACGAGGCCACCCAGCTTGTCCTGCACGCGCTGCACATGCCGCACGACTTGAGCCCGGTGTACGGCAACTCGCGGGTGACCACGGAAGAGAAGGAAAAGGTGCTGGCGCTGTTCGATCGCCGCATCAACGAACGCATCCCGGCCTGCTACCTGACCGGCGAGGCCTGGTTCGCCGGCCTGAGCTTCAAGTCCGACCCGCGCGCCCTGGTGCCGCGCAGCCCGATCGCCGAGTTGATCGAGGCCGGCTTCGAGCCGTGGCTGGGCGGCCGCGAGGTGCACCGCGCGTTGGACCTGTGCACCGGCTCCGGCTGCATCGCGATCGCCACGGGGCATTACCACCCGCATTGGGAAGTGCATGGCGTGGACATCAGCGATGACGCACTGGCGCTGTCGGCCGAGAACAAGGCCCGCCTGCACGCCGACAACGTCACCTTCATCAAGTCCGACCTGTTCAATGGGCTGAATGGCGAGGTTTACGACCTTATCGTGACCAATCCGCCGTACGTGACCAACGACGAGACCGATGCGCTGCCCGCGGAATACGCGCACGAGCCGGAGCTGGGCCTGCGTGCGGGCGATGACGGCCTGGACCTGGCCCTCAAGATCATGCGCGACGCCCCGGAGCACCTGAGCGAACACGGCCTGCTGATCTGCGAGGTGGGCGAGGCCGAGCGTGCGCTGGTCAAGCTGCTGCCGGAAGTGCCGATGGCCTGGGTGGAGTTCAAGGTCGGGCAGATGGGTATTTTCGTGGTCGAGCGCCAGGACCTGGTCGAGCATCACGCCCGGATCAAGGCGCTGGCCGACGCGCGCTGAGCCGGGTTGCAGCAGCAACCGATCAGCGCTGCTAGAGTCATAGGCCCTTTCCCACGTCACCCGCCGTGTCGAGCAACACCTTCGGCAAGCTGTTCTCCGTCACCACCTTTGGCGAAAGCCACGGGCCGGCGATCGGCTGCGTGATCGACGGCTGCCCTCCGGGCATCGCCATCGCGCCGGAAGACTTCCGCCATGACCTGGCGCGGCGCGCCACCGGACGCACCCGCCACACCTCGCAGCGGCACGAGGCCGATGAGGTGGAGATCCTCAGCGGCGTGTACGAGGGTGTCACCACCGGTACCCCCATCGCGCTGCTGATTCGCAATACCGACCAGCGCAGCAAGGACTACACCAACATCGCGGCGCAGTTCCGCCCGGGCCATGCCGACTACACGTACTGGCAGAAGTACGGCATCCGCGATCCGCGCGGTGGCGGGCGCTCCTCGGCGCGCGAGACCACCATGCGCGTGGCCGCCGGTGTTATCGCGAAGAAGTGGTTGTCCGTGCGCCATGGCGTGCGCATCCAGGGCTGGCTGTCGCAGATCGGCGACATCACCCCGCATGGCGTGGACCTGTCGGTGGTGGATGACAATCCCTTCTTCTGGCCCGATCCGCGCCAGGTAACAGAACTCGAGCTTTACATGGACGCGCTGCGCAAGTCCGGCGATTCCGTCGGTGCGCGGGTGGACGTCATCGCCGAAGGTCTGCCGCCCGGCTGGGGCGAACCCATCTACGGCAAGCTGGACGGCGAGTTGGCCGCCGCGCTGATGAGCATCAACGCGGTCAAGGGCGTGGAGATCGGCGACGGATTCGCGTCCGTGGCGCAGAAGGGCAGCCAGCACCGCGACCACATCGGTCCGGCCGGCTTCGCGAGCAACCATGCAGGCGGCATCCTCGGCGGCATCAGCACCGGCCAGCCGCTGCAATGCTCCGTTGCTTTCAAGCCCACCTCCAGCTTGCGCCTGCCGGTCGATAGCCTGGATGTGCACGGCAACGTGGTCGAGGTGGTGACCACCGGCCGCCATGACCCCTGCGTGGGCATTCGCGCCACGCCCATCTGCGAGGCGATGGTCGCGCTCGTACTGATGGACCAGGCGCTGCGCCATCGTGCGCAATGCGGTGACGTGGGCGAGATGGCGCCGCGTGTTCCGGGTGGCAGGTCGGCGCACGGTCTGTCGCCGGCCGGAAAAAGCGGGCCCGCCACCGGTAAACGGTAGCGGCCAGTTGCCAGGCGCCTCCGCCCTTGGGCCCGGAGCGCGACCGTTCCAGCTGCGCCGCCTGACGTTCCACCGGCCCCCTCCTTTCCAAGGGTGGCGATGGCGCACAATCGACGACCACGCGCCGCTGCCCGAACACGACTTACAAGGACACGCAACACCATGAGCAAGACTGCGAACGTAGCCGTCGTTGGCGCCACCGGCGCCGTGGGCGAGACCATGCTGGCCATCCTGGCCGAGCGCAAGTTCCCCATCGGCAAGCTGCATGTGTTGGCCAGCGAGCGCTCGGCCGGCAGCACCGTGGAGTTCAACGGCCGCGAGATCACCGTCGAGGACCTGGCCACCTTTGACCCCGCCGGCATCGATATCGCCCTGTTTTCGGCGGGCGGCAGCGTCTCCAAGGAGTATGCGCCCAGGTTCGCCGCCGCTGGCGCGGTGGTGATCGACAACTCTTCGGCCTTCCGCTACGACGACGACGTGCCGCTGGTGGTGTCGGAGGTCAACCCGGAGCAGGTGAAGAACCGCCCGCGCGGCATCATCGCCAACCCCAACTGTTCCACGATGCAGATGCTGGTGGCGCTGGCGCCCCTCCACCGCAAGGCCGGCATCACCCGCATCAACGTGGCCACCTACCAGTCGGTTTCGGGCGCGGGCCGCTCGGCGCTGGAGGAACTGGGCCGCCAGACAGGCGCGCTTCTCAATTTTCAGAGCCCGGAGCCGAAGCGCTTCCCGGTGCAGATCGCCTTCAACCTGATCCCGCACATCGATGACTTCCTCGACAACGGCTACACCAAGGAAGAGATGAAGCTGGTCTGGGAAACCCGCAAGATCCTCGGCGACGACAGCATCCAGGTGAATCCGACCGCGGTCCGTGTGCCGGTGTTCTATGGGCACTCCGAAGCCGTCAATGTCGAGACGAAGCAGAAGCTGTCGGTCGCCGACGTCAGGGGCCTGCTCGAAACCGCCCCCGGGGTGGAAGTCGTCGATGAGCCCAGGGCCGGCGGCTACCCGACGCCGGTGACGCATGCCTCCGGCACGGACCCGGTGTACGTGGGCCGCATCCGCGAAGACTTCTCGCATCCCAACGCCATCAACCTGTGGATCGTGTCCGACAACATCCGCAAGGGCGCCGCGCTCAATGCGGTCCAGCTGGCCGAGCTGGTCCTGCAGGAAGACTGATCAGCGCCGGTTTTCATTGCGTGACTTCCCCGCGGCGGCTAGAGTCGCCGCGAGGAGAACCGGGGGATTGAATGTGAAGCCACTCGCGCAGAAGTCATTGCGGGTTGCACTGGCGTTGTCGCTGGCCTTGGCCAGTGGCTCGGCGGCCGCGCTTGGACTGGGGCAGATCGAGCTTAAGTCACGGCTTGGCCAGCCCCTGGTCGCTGAGATCCCGATCATCTCCACCGACCCCGCCGAGCTGGAGCAGCTCCGGGCTGGCCTGCCGTCGCCAGAGACCTTCGCGCGCATCGGGCTGCAGTTGCCCGATGAGTTCGTGTCCACCCTGCAGTTCACCCCCGGCGTGGACGCCGCGGGCCGACCGGTCATCCGGGTCACCAGCCAGGCGCCGGTGACGGACCCGCTGTTGACGTTTCTGGTTGAGGTGGACTGGGGGCAGGGGCGGCTGGTGCGCGAGTACTCCGCACTGGTGGATGCGCCGAGAACGGTGTCGGCCCCTGTACAGCCCACCATCGAGGAAGTCACAGTCGGGCCCGCGAACACCATCAAGCGCGAGCCGGTGGTAGCTCCTGCCGACGTTGGCGACAGCGCCGCTGCCGCGTCCGTCAGCCCCGCCGCCGCCGTGATGCCACGCAGCTCCTCCGCGATGGCCGCCGCGTCCCCGTACCGTTCGCCCGGGTCCAGCTTCAGGCACCGGAGCACGATCCGCTCGTAGTCCGCCCGGCGAGCGGCGAGCGAGGCGTACGGCTCGCG
>CBFGOS010000158.1:0-5636 GCA_965650425.1 uncultured Lysobacter sp.
TGGCGGCATTGAAGAACAAATCGAACTGAGTTTCCTTGGAGCAAGACCATGGCTGTCCAGAAGTCCCGCGTTACCCCGTCCAAGCGTGGCATGCGCCGTGCGCACGACGCGCTGTCCAGCAAGCAGCTGGCCACCGACCCGACCACCGGCGAGACCCACATCCGCCACCACGTGACCGCTGACGGTTACTACCGTGGCAAGAAGGTCATCGAGGTCAAGTCGAAGGTCGTCGACGCCGAGTAATCGCACTGCGGCGCACCTGCGCTGCGTGCATTGCTGTGGGGCGGCGGCGTGAGCCACCGCCTCCGGAGTCGCCGGTTGCTGACCGGTGCTCCTGTGCAGGACTGCGGCCTTCGGGCCGCAATCTTTTTCCGGGTTCGGCGTTGAGGCTTGGCGTGCGGGCCCGTCCGCGGCACGTCGGTGATCCCGCCGGGCCGCCCCGTCGAGGTGTCTCGTTGGCATGACCAAGCAAGTGTTCTCGCGTATCGCCGGCACCGGCAGCTACCTGCCGGAAAAAGTGCTCACCAACGAGGACTTGTCCAAGATCGTCGACACCAGTGACGAGTGGATTGCCGCGCGTACCGGCATCCGTGAGCGCCATGTGGCCGCCGAAGGCGAGACCACCAGCGACCTGGCGTACCAGGCCGCCGTGCGCGCGCTGGAAGCCGCTGGGGTGGACGCCAAGGACCTCGACCTGATCGTTCTGGGCACCACCACCCCGGACGTGATTTTCCCGTCCACCGCATGCCTGGTGCAGGCGCGCCTGGGTGCCGCGGGTTGCCCGGCGTTCGACGTCAACGCGGCCTGCTCGGGCTTCGTCTACGCGCTGACGGTGGCCGACAAGTTCATCCGCTCCGGCGCGGCGAAAACCGCACTGGTGATCGGTGCCGAGACCCTCACCCGCATGCTCGACTGGAGCGACCGCGGGACCTGCGTGCTGTTCGGTGACGGCGCGGGCGCGGTGGTGCTGAAGGCCGACGAAGAGACCGGCATCCTCAGCACCCACATGCACGCCGACGGCACCAAGAGCGAACTGCTGCACAACCCGGTGGGTGTCTCGAAGGGCTTCAAGCCCGACGAGAAGAATGCCGGCGTGCGGGTGCTGATGGCAGGCAACGACGTGTTCAAGCACGCGGTCAAGGCGCTGGACTCGGTGGTCGAAGAGACCCTGGAGGCCAACGGCCTGGATCGTCACCAACTGGACTGGCTGATCCCGCACCAGGCCAACCTGCGCATCATCGAAGCCACGGCCAAGCGCCTGGACATGCCGATGGAGCGCGTGATCGTGACCGTGGACAAGCATGGCAACACGTCTTCGGGCTCGGTGCCGCTGGCGCTGGACCATGCGGTGCGTTCGGGCAAGGTCGAGCGCGGCCAGTTGCTGCTGCTGGAGGCCTTTGGCGGCGGCTTTACCTGGGGCTCGGCGCTGATCCGCTATTGATGCGCCCAGCCGCCGTCGCGGCGAACGTGATGGGTTACCCGACGCCCCGGATTGCCGGGGCGTTCGCGTTTTCGGCCCTCGTCCGGGCGTCGGTCGGTCGATGGCGCGTCGATTTCCGAGTGGGACATGCCCGCCAAAGGACAGGCGGCGCTGCCGATGGCCGGGCCGCACGCGCAACCAGCGCCGTACCGACAGTGCTCAGGGCGTAACTGCGCCCAATTTCGCCCAATGGTTTCAAACGCCGGACTGTACGGGCGAGTACAGACACGTTAGAGCTTTCACTCGTATCATGGCGCGTTCGTTTGCACCCAAGGCCTTCGCGTGACCGCATCGCTCCCCACCCAATCCCAGCTGGCGTTCGTTTTCCCGGGCCAGGGCTCGCAATCGCTGGGCATGCTCGCTGAGTTGGCGGCGCTGGATCCGATGGTGCAGGCCACCTTTGCCGAAGCCAGCGAGGGGGCCGGCGTCGACCTGTGGGCACTGAGCCAGAACGGCCCGGAAGAGCAGCTCAACCAGACCGAGTTCACCCAACCGGCGCTGCTGGCGGGTGGCGTGGCAGCCTGGCGCCTGTGGCAGGCCCGCGGCGGTGCGCGCCCGGCGCTGCTTGCCGGCCACAGCCTTGGCGAATACTCGGCATTGGTCGCGGCCGGTGTCCTCTCGCTGCACGATGCCGCCAGGCTGGTGCGCCTGCGCGGCCAGCTGATGCAGGCCGCCGCGCCTGCCGGGACCGGTGCCATGGCAGCCGTGTTAGGCGCTGAGGATGCGCTGGTGCAGGAGGTGTGCGAAACCGTGTCCGGTGATGAGGTCGTGGTCCCGGCCAACTTCAATTCCCCGGGTCAGATCGTGATCGGTGGCCATGCCGCCGCCGTTGACAAGGCGCTGGCGCTGCTGGCCGAGCGCGGCGTACGCAAGGCGGTGAAGCTCGCGGTGAGCGTGCCGTCGCACACCCCGCTGATGCGCGAGGCCGCCAATCGACTGGGTGAAGCCATGACCGAGTTGGCGTGGCACGCGCCGGCGCTGCCAGTGGTGCAGAACGTCGATGCCGAAGTGCATGACGGCGCCGAGGCCATCCGCGATGCGCTGGTGCGTCAGTTGTACCTGCCGGTGCAGTGGACCGGTTGCGTGCAGGCACTCGCCGCGCGCGGCGCCACCCGCATCGCCGAGTGCGGTCCGGGCAAGGTGCTCGCGGGCCTGGTCAAGCGTATCGACAAGTCGCTGGACGCGCGTGCCATCGGTACGCCCTCCGAGTTCGAGTCCGCGCTGGCGGACTGGCAGTAAGCATTTCCGCCCGCGGTCGGGCAGGGCGCCCCAGGGTGCGCCGCCACGCCCACGGTCCCAACCCCATCTCGAGGTAGCACACATGGCCAACGGTCCTCTTTCGGGCGAAATTGCCCTCGTCACCGGCGCCAGCCGCGGCATCGGCGCCGCCATCGCCGACGAACTGGCCGCGCAGGGCGCCACTGTCATCGGCACCGCCACCAGCGAATCGGGCGCGGCTGCGATCGGCGCGCGCATGGCGGCCAACGGTGGCCACGGCCGCGTGCTCAACGTCACCGAGCCGGGGGCCATCGACGCGCTCGTCGACGCCATCACCAAGGAGTTCGGCGGGATCTCGATCCTGGTCAACAACGCGGGCATCACCCGTGACAACCTGCTGATGCGTATGAAGGACGAGGACTGGCAGGCCATCCTCGACACCAACCTCACCAGCGTCTACCGCAGCAGCAAGGCGGTGATGCGCTCGATGATGAAGGCGCGCAAGGGCCGCATCATCAACATCGCTTCGGTGATCGGCGTGACCGGCAATGCCGGCCAGGCCAATTACGCGGCGGCGAAGGCCGGCATCATCGCCTTCAGCAAATCGCTGGCCAAGGAAATCGGCTCGCGTGGCGTGACCGTGAACGTGGTCGCGCCGGGTTTCATCGACACCGACATGACCCGTGACCTGCCCGAGGACGCGAAGACCGCGATGCTCGGCCAGATCGCGCTGGGTCGTCTGGGTGAGCCGGCCGACATCGCGCGCGCGGTGGCGTTCCTGGCCGGTCCGTCGGCGGCGTACATCACCGGCGAGACCCTGCACGTCAATGGCGGCATGTATATGCCGTGACCCTCGTACGATGGTCGTAAAGATTTGAAACAAAAGGCTTTTGCACCATAGTGGCGAAGGCCCGCGATTCCACTAAACTATTCGTCTGATATCCCGATCCCGGGAGGAGTGAGCAGAAATGAGCAGCATCGAAGAGCGCGTCAAGAAGATCGTCGTTGAACAGCTGGGCGTGAAGGAAGAGGAAGTCACCAACAACGCTTCGTTCGTTGACGACCTCGGCGCCGACTCCCTCGACACCGTCGAGCTGGTGATGGCCCTGGAAGAAGAGTTCGAGTGCGAGATCCCGGACGAAGAGGCCGAGAAGATCACCTCGGTGCAGCAGGCGATCGACTACGTCAAGGCGCACGTCAAGGCGTAATTCGCTTGCGGGCGCTTGCGCCCGGGGACGGCGATGCATTTTGACATCGCCCTCCCGCGATCCAGACCGGGGCCGCTTGCTGCGGCCCTGTGTCTTTGGGCGATGACCTGCCCGTGGGGCACCGTATGGCGCCCCGGCGCTCTGCAACTTGATCGGCCCGCTGCATCCACCGGGTCTGATCGGACAAATTCCCGCCGGCCTCATGCCGGCAACACGGGTGGCGATGCGGCAGACGCGTCGCGACCCGCAGGCTGACAACGGAGTTCCCATGGCTTCCCGTCCCGCTTCTTCCCGACGCGTCGTCGTCACCGGTCTCGGCATCGTCTCCCCGCTGGGCAATGACCTCGCCAGCAGTTGGGATGGCATCGTCAATGGCCGCTCCGGCATTGGCCTTGTCACCCATTTCGACACCGAGGGCTACACCACGAAGATCTCCGGCGAGATCCGTGGCTTCGACGTGACCCAGTGGGTGAACGCGAAGGACGCCAAGAAGATGGACCCGTTCATCCACTACGGCGTGGCCGCATCGCTGATGGCGATGCAGGACGCCGGCGTGGAAGTGACCGAGGCAAACGCCGAGCGCATCGGTGCGCTGATCGGCTCCGGCATCGGCGGCATCCTCGGCATCGAGGAAACCGCGGTGAAGCTGCACGAAGGCGGCCCGCGCAAGGTCTCGCCGTTCTACGTGCCCAGCACGATCATCAACATGCTGCCGGGCCAGGTGTCGCTGATCACCGGGATCAAGGGGCCGAACTTCTCGGCGGTGTCGGCATGCGCCACGTCGAACCATTCGATCGGCATGGCGATGCGCATGATCCAGTACGGCGATGCCGACGTGATGATCGCCGGCGGCGCTGAGCGTGGATCGTCGCCGACCTCAATGGCGGGCTTCTGCTCGATGAAGGCCATGTCTACCCGCAACGACGATCCCGCGCGCGCCTCGCGCCCGTGGGACAAGGATCGCGATGGCTTCGTGCTGGGCGATGGTGCCGGCATCCTGGTGCTTGAAGAGTACGAACATGCCAAGGCACGCGGCGCGCGCATCTACTGCGAGCTCGCCGGCTTCGGCGCGTCGTCCGACGCGTTCCACATGACCGCGCCGAGCGAGAACGGCGAGGGTCCCGCGCGTTGCATGGCCGCGGCATTCAAGGATGCCGGCGTCAATCCGGACGAGATCGGTTACCTCAACGCGCATGGCACGTCCACGCCGCTGGGCGACCTGGCCGAGACGCTGGCCATCAAGCGGGCATTGGGCGGCCACGCGTACAAGACCATGGTCAGCTCGACCAAGTCGATGACCGGCCACCTGCTGGGTGCGGCCGGTGGCGCCGAGGCTATCTTCTCGGTGATGGCGTTGCACACCGGCATCATCCCGCCCACCATCAACCTGGATGAGCCGGGCGAGGGCTGTGACCTAGACTATGTTCCCAACGTGGCGCGCGAGAAGGCGGTCGACGTGGTGGTCTCCAACGGCTTCGGCTTTGGCGGCACCAACGGCACGCTGGTGTTCAAGCGCATCTGATCCCAATCGCCTGCGTGCCGTCGCTGGCCAAAGGCCGTGCGGCGGCCACGGGGACGGCACCTGTACGGCGGTAGTGCGAGTCCATGCTGGTAACGCGTTCCCTTCCATCCGCCGTCGACTTCCTGGGCCTGCATCGCTGGGCGCCGGCGCGCTATCCGGCGTTGTTCGAATCCACCGCCCACGGCACGGCCCACGGGCGCTGGGACCT
>CBFGOS010000159.1:0-5635 GCA_965650425.1 uncultured Lysobacter sp.
GCCCTTGCACGGTGCTGGACGGCAACTGGCCTTGCTCTTTGCCGACGTCGACGACTTCAAGCGGATCAACGACACACTGGGCCACGAAGCCGGCGACGACGTGCTGGTCCAGTTCTCCAACCGCATCCAAGACGTCGTGCAACGCCTGGGAGGGACGGGTGCGTTGCTCGCGCGCTTTGGCGGCGATGAGTTCGTGATCCTGGTGGAGGCCGGCGCGGCCTATGGCGACGAAGTCCGCTGGACCGCGACTCGCTTGGCCGAAGCGCTGATCGAGGAGCTCAGCCTGCCCCTCACGGTCGAAGGGCGCCAGGTGTTCCTGAGCACCTCGGTGGGCATCACCCTGTTCCCGGACGATGCGTCAGGCGCCACCGCGCTGATGAAGAACGGCGACATCGCCATGTACCAGGCCAAGGTTGCCGGCAAGAACTGTTACCGGTTCTACAGCCGTGCCATGGATCAGGCGGTGGAGCGCCGCGTGCACCTGGAGCAGGAACTGCGTGGCGCGTGGGATCGCGGCGAGCTGAGCCTGGTGTACCAACCGGTGTTCCGCCTGGCGGATGGCGAGATGGTGGGTGCCGAAGCGTTGTTGCGTTGGCGCCACCCCAAGCACGGTCTGGTCGCGCCTTCGGTCTTCATCGAGGTGGCCGAGCAGAGTGGCCTGATCGAGTCGCTGGGGCCACAGGTGCTGCGCGCGGCCTGTCGGGATGCGGCGCGCTGGAAGGCGCGGTCCCCCGGTGGGCCGTTGCCGTTCGTGTCGGTCAATGTTTCGCCGCGGCAGTTGCGCAGTGGCGACCTGCCACGCGTGGTGGCCGCGACACTGGCCGAGACGGGCCTCTCGCCGCAGCAACTCCACCTGGAGCTCACGGAAACCGCGGTGATCGGCGACGAGATCCATGCCGGCAGCCTGTTGTCCCGCCTGCGCGAGACCGGTGTGAAGGTATGGCTGGACGATTTCGGCACGGGCTTCTCGGGGCTCAGCCATCTGCGCCGCGTCCCCGTGGACGGGGTCAAGATCGACCGCAGCTTCATTGCCGACATCCTGCGCGACCCGGATGACCTCGCGCTCACCACCGCGATCATTGCCATGGCCCACTCGCTTGGCATCACCGTGGTGGCCGAGGGCGTGGAGAAGGAAGGCCAGTACGCATTGCTGCGTGAGCGCGGTTGCGACCTGGCGCAGGGTTACTGGATCGGCTATCCCGTCGCCATCGACGAATTCATGGCATTGCTGGGCTGACTGCCGGCCCGGCGGTCGAAGGTCAGATGGCCAGGTCGATCCAGCGACTGGCCGCGCTTGCCAGGCTGCCCGACAGCACGCCGAACACGCCGATGCCGGCGATTCCCGCCGCCCAGGCGACCAGCATCAGCCAGCCGTCGCGCTCCAGCAGCGCCAGCGCGAACAACAGCAGAAGGGCGCCGAAGACAAAGTTGGTGAACGGAATGGGCAGCGACAGCAACAGGCCCAGCAGCACCAGCAGCAGGCCCGTGAAGCAACTCGCGATCCGTACATCCAGAACGCCTTCACCGCGGGGCCGCACCAGACGTTCCAACCGGTCCAGCCATGGCGCAAGACGGTCGCGGAAGCGGGCCAGCGATTGGCGCTGCGGTCCGCGTTGAGCCAGCGCGCGGGGCAGCCACGGCCGGCGCAGTCCGAACAGCAGTTGCATGCCGACCAGCATGACCAGCGGGCCGCTGATGGCGCCGGCCAAACCCGGGATGGGGATGAAGGCGGGCAGGGTGGCAATGAACAGCATCATGCCGAACGAGCGGTTTCCCAGCCCAGCCAGCACGTCGCCCAGGCGAAGCCGGTCGGCGGGATCGCCGCTGGCCATCAGGTCCAGCAGGGCCCGGGTACCGACGTCGTGCGGGTGGCGATCAGGCCGCGGCGCTGTCATCGGCACCCCCATCAGGAGCGGCCTGGCGTTGCAGCAGGAGCTTGTCGATGCGCGGACCATCCAGGTCCACCACCTCGATGCGCCACTGCGCCCATTCGAAGTGCTCGCCCACGTGCGGGATGCGGCCGAAGTGCGCGATGACCATGCCGGCCGCCGTATGGAAGTCGTGCTCGTCCTCGTCGGGCAGGCGGCCGCCGCCGATCAGCTCGCGCAGGTCCTCCGCCGGCAGGGCGCCGTCCAGCAGGTAGGAGCCGTCGGCGCGCTGGACCACGGGTGCGGTGGCCTCGGCATCGGCCTCGACTGGCTGCAAGCGGCCGATCACCGCCCCCATCAGGTCGTTGATGGTGACCAGGCCGGCGACGTCGCCGTACTCGTCCACCACCAGGGCGATGGACTGCTGCTCCTCGCGGAAGATCTCCAGCAGCTTGAGCGCATGCGTGGATTCGGAGACGAAGAGGGGTTCGCGCAGGTCGGTGAACAGGTCCACGGGTGCGCCAGGATGCAGCGCGCGCAGCAGCGACTTCGCTTCGAGAATGCCGATGACGTCCTTGTCGCTTTCGCGGTAGACGGGAAAGCGGGAGAACGGACTGTCCTGCATCGCCGCCAGGTTTTCCTCGAGCGAGGCACTGGCGTCCAGCCAGGTGATGCGCATGCGCGGCGTCATCAGGCTTTCGGCGGTGCGATCGCCCAGGCTGAGCACGCGGTTCATCATCTTGCGCTCGTCGGCGTCGATCACGCCCTGCTCGTGGCTTTCGGTCACCAGCAGGCGGATCTCCTCTTCGCTGATCTCGCTGCGGGCGTCGTTACCGATGCCGAGCAGGCGCAGGACGCCGCGATTGATCGCGCCCAGCGTGGCCACCACGGGTCGCGCGGCACGGGCCAAGCCGTCCAGCGGGATCGCCACGGCGGCGGCGATGCCCTCCGGGTTGGTCAGGGCCAGGCGCTTGGGAATCAACTCGCCGAAGATCACCGAAGAGGCCGTGATCAGGCCCACCGCCGTGCCCACGCCGATGGACTTGGCGTATTCGCGGGCTGCCGGGAAGACGCTGTCGATGCCGTCGGCGATCAACAGGCCGATGGACTCGCCGCCAAACACGCCGGTGAGCACGCCGATCAGGGTGATGCCGACCTGGACGGTGGAAAGCAGGTTGTCGGGGTGTTCGGCCAGGGCGAGCGCGGTGCGTGCGCCCTTGCTGGTCTCGGCCAACTGCTTCAGGCGCAGCTTGCGCGAGGTCATCAGCGCCATCTCCGACATCGCGAAGAAGGCGTTGAGCACGATCAAGGCGAGGACGATCAGAAGCTCCAGCATCGGCTCCGCTCCTGGCTGCCCATGCAGCGGGACAGGATCAACAAGGCTGGCAGGGTGGCGCGGGAGGGCGCCGGATCGGGGTCGTCGTCCATGGAGGGGGTTGGCAAACGGCAGGGATACCGCGTCCGGAATCTTAGCAGGCCGGGTCTTCACGCCGCCTTGAGGCAGCAAGGCTGTCGCGAAACCGTCATAATTCCGCCCGCTTACCCTTAACCCGGCTCCCGAGCCCCGGCACCCAGAGGCCCCGCATGTTCTCCCTGCAAACCATTTTTGGCCAAGGCAACCAGTTCTATACCCTCCTTGAGGAAGCGGCGGCCGCGGGGCACGAAAGCGCCAAGGCGCTGCATGCCATGCTCAAGGCAGCGGACCGCGAGCCGGCGCTGAACGCCTTCAAGCTGGCCCGCCAGCGCGAGCGTGCCGCCTCCGAGAAGATCAGCCACGAGCTGGTCAACAGCTTCATCACCCCGATCGAGCGCGAGGACATCGAGGCGCTGGGTTCGGCGCTGTACAAGATCCCCAAGCAGATCGAGAAGTTCGCCGACCGCTACTCGCTGGCTACCCAGCACCTGGGCCACATCGACTTCGCCCCGCGTGCGGCGATGCTGGAGCAGGCCTCGGGCGTGGTGGTGGAAATGGTCAAGGCGCTGCGCGGGATGAAGCTGGAGCCGATGAAGGAGCTCAATGACAAGCTCCGCGCCATCGAGAACGAGGCTGATCGCCTGATGCTCGAGCTGTACCGCGACATCTACTCCGGCAAGCTCGACCACCTGCAGATGTTCCTGCTCAAGGAGTTCTTCGAGATCCTGGAGAAGGCCATCGACCGCTGCCGCGAGGCGGGGGTGGTGGCGTACGAGATCGTGCTGAAGAATTCCTGACGGGAGCGGGACCATGTTGACCCTCGTTCTCGTCGTCGTACTGGCGGCGCTGATCTTCGAGTACATCAACGGTTTCCACGACACCGCGAACTCCATCGCGACCGTCGTGGCAACCAAGGTGCTCTCGCCCATGCAGGCGGTGATGCTGGCCGCCGGCACCAACCTCATCGGTGCGCTGTGGGGCACCGCAGTGGCCAAGACCGTGGCCTCGGGCATCATCGATGCCGGCGTGGTCGATGTTTCCTCGCAGCTGATCCTGTGCGCGCTGCTGGGCGCCATCGTGTGGAACCTGATCACCTGGTGGCTGGGCCTGCCGTCCTCGTCCTCGCACGCGCTGATTGGCGGCCTGTGCGGCGCGGCCTTCGCCGCAGCCATGAACAACTTCGACGCCATCATCTGGTCCGAGCCCAAGGAGCCGATCTGGAAGAGCGCTGGCGTGCTGTGGAAGGTGATCGTGCCGATGTTCTCCTCACCATTGCTGGGCTTCATGGCCGGCTTCGTGGTAATGGGCATCCTGTTCGCGATCATCTCGGGCATGGCATCGAGCGGCGGCATGCTGGCGCGGTTGGCGCGGCCGCGCTGGGTCAACAGCCTGTTCGGCAAGATGCAGCTGGCGAGTGCGGCGACCATGGGCTTCGCGCACGGCTCCAATGACGCCCAGAAGACGATGGGCATCATTGCCCTGACCCTGGTCGCGGCGCAGGCCGATGGCACGCTCGACAACCTGCCATCGTGGCTGGCGTTCCTGCACCCGTCCGAAGGGGCGATCGCCGACAACGACATCGACACCTGGATCAAGATCACCTGCGCCATCGTGATGGCGGCCGGTACCGCAGCCGGTGGCTGGCGCATCATCAAGACCCTGGGCCACAAGCTGGTGAAGCTGCATCCAATCCACGGTTTCGCGGCCGAGACGAGTGCGGCGTCGGTGATCTTGCTGGCGTCGTCGCTGGGCATCCCGGTGTCGACCACGCACAACATCTCCTCGGCCATCATGGGTGTGGGCGTGGCCAAGCGCTTCAACTCGATCAAGTGGACCGTGGTCGAGAAGATGATCTGGGCGTGGATCCTGACGATCCCCGCCGCCGGCTTCATGGCCTGGCTATGCTATGAGCTGTTCGTGCTGATGGGCTGGGTCTAACCGACGCCTGCCCGCACAACGCAAGAGGCCCGCGCGAGCGGGCCTCTTGCATTTCCGGGGGGCTCCGGCGCGGTGCGCGCGCGGTCCACTACCTGGTCAGTGAATCGGCGGCGTGTTGTGTGACATTGGCGGGGCAGGGGCCTCGATCAGAGCAGGTCGCCGCCAGCCGACAGCATGCGCTCCATGCGGTCGCCCAAGCCGCCGATCTCCAGCACCAACCGGTCGACTTCCGCAGCGTCCAAGCCGTCGTAAGGCCGGTTTTCACACAGCTGCAGGTAAGGCACGCCGTCCAGGTCGCCAATGCAGAGGTAGCCGACGCGGCTTTCCCAATTGAAAACCAGTGCCCGGCGCGCATCCAGACCCGTGGTGGGCGCCACCGCGGTGCTGACGCGCAGGTACGGGCGGCCGTCATCAT
>CBFGOS010000160.1:0-5587 GCA_965650425.1 uncultured Lysobacter sp.
GTGCTGGAGTTCCCGCCGCATGACTGGGCACGATAACGGCGAGCTCGCCGCCGCCGTTGCCATGCCACCGACCGTGAAGAGGCGCACCACCGTCGGTATCGCCGCGCTGGCGACACTGTTGCTTGCGGCCTGCCAGCGCCCCGCTGCGCAGGGGCAGCACTGGGTCGAAGCCGACGTACGCCAGCTGGCCGACGACCGCATGGAAGGCCGGCGTGCGGACACGCGCGGCCATGCCCGCGCGGCCGCCTACGTGTCGGCACGCTTCGGGCAGATGGGGCTGTTGCCGGCTGGCGACGGGGGTGGATTCCTGCAGCGGGTGCCCCTGCTGAGCGCCACCCGCGAGCGCGCGGGCGCGGCGATGGTGATGCATCGCGATGGGCGCGATACGGCGTTCGCCTTCGCAGACGAATTCCTGCCCGCGCCCGACTTCAACCGGACGGCGAGCGCCGTGACCGCGCCGGCCGTGTTTGTCGGCCAGGCGATACAGGCGCCGGAGTCCGGCCACGACGACTTTGCCGGCGTGGACCTGCGCGGCCGGATCGCGGTGGTGCTCAATGGCGCCCCCCCGCGCCTCGACCACGATGCACGCGCCTATCACGGATCGATGCGGCGCAAGCTGGAGGTGCTGGTCGCGCACGGCGCAATCGGTGCGGTGCTGCTCAGCACGCGCGGCGACGAGGCGCAGCGGCCGTGGGCACGCGTGGCCGCGGACTGGGCACAACCGACGCTGCGATTGCGTTGCACCACGCCGGCGTGCGGTCGCGTGGGCGGCGCAATCGACGGCTTTCCCGAACTGCGCGCGGTGGCGACCGTCAGTACGCGCGGGGCTTCGCGCCTGTTCGCAGCCAGCGGCCACGACTACGGTGCCCTGCTGGCCGCCGCCGACGCCGGGACGCTGCGCGGCTTCGCGCTGCCGGGCACGATGACGCTGGCCACGCGCACCCGCATCACGCCGACCGTGTCGCACAACGTCGTGGCACGGCGACCCGGACACGGTCCGCGCGCCGCCGAGCACATCGTGGTCACCGCCCACCTGGACCACGTGGGCATCGGCGTACCAGTAGGCGGCGACGCGATCTACAACGGCGCGATGGACAACGCACTGGGCGTGGCGGTGATGCTGGAAAGCGCCCGGCAGCTGACGCGCGCACCGACGCCTCCGGACCGGTCAATGCTGTTCGTGGCCACCACCGCCGAGGAGTCCGGGCTGCTGGGGGCGGAGTGGTTCACGCGCCACCCGCCGGTGCCGCGCGCGTCGCTGGTGGCCAATCTCAACCTCGACATGCCGATGCTGCTCGCGCCTAGCGAGGACGTGATCGCGATCGGCAGGGGTCATTCCACCTTGCAGTCCGTGGTGGACGCCGCGGCACGCGATGTCGGCGTGGACCTCTCCCCCGACCCGGCGCCCGAGCAGAGCATGTTCGTGCGCAGCGACCAGTACCCGTTCGTCCGCGCTGGCATTCCGGCGGTGTACCTGGCCGGCGGCGTCCAGGGCGCGGGCTGGGGTGACGACCCCGCCGGTGCCGCGCGGGCGTTCATGCGCGAGCGCTACCACCGCCCCGGCGACGACGTCACGCAGCCCATCCAGTATGCCGACGCGGCACGCCTGGCGAGGCTCAATGCGGCGATCGCGCAGCGGATCGCGGCCGATCCGCGACGGCCACGCTGGCTTCCGGGCGACTTCTTCGGCGAGCGGTTTGGCACCGACATCCCCGACCGAGCGCCACCACCCCCACGTACGGCACAGGCATCCGCGCCCGCGGCCGGCTACCGTGCCCCCTCTTCACCCCCAGACAGGACGTTCCCATGACCCGTTGGTACTTCCACACCGGCAGCGACAGCACCCGCATCGGCCCCTTGGACGAGGCCGCCGCGCGCGAGCACGCGCAGCGCAACCCCTCAGCGTTCTGCTGGCGCGAAGGCTTCAGCGAATGGAAGCCGGTGCGCGACGTGGCCGAGCTGCGCGACGCCACGCCGGAACTGCCCGAGCACCTGCCGCCGCCGGCGGCACGCAGCAGCGGCTCCAGCCGCCGCAGTGACGACATCGATTACCGCATCGTCGGCAACGACATGCCCTTCGTCGAAGTCGAGCTGGACCCCGGCGAGAGCGCCATCGCCGAAGCCGGCGCGCTGATGTACAAGGACGCCAGCGTGCAGATGGACACAGTGTTCGGCGACGGCTCGCACAGCGGCCAGGGCGGCGGTTTCATGGACAAGCTGTTCTCCGCCGGCAAGCGCGTGCTCACCGGCGAGAGCCTGTTCACCACGATGTTCACCCACACCGGCACCGGCAAGGCGCACGTGGCGTTCGCCGCGCCGTACCCGGGCACGGTGGTGGCGATGAAGCTGGACGAGCACGGCGGCCGGCTGATCTGCCAGAAGGACAGCTTCCTGGCCGGCGCACGCGGCGTATCGGTCGGCATCCACCTGCAGCGCAAGATCCTCACCGGCCTGTTCGGCGGCGAGGGCTTCATCATGCAGAAGCTGGAAGGCGACGGCTGGGTGTTCGTCCACGCCGGCGGCACCATGGTCGAGCGCGAACTCAAGGCCGGCGAACGCCTGGACGTGGACACCGGCTGCGTGGTGGCGTACCACGACAGCGTGCAGATGGACGTGCGAGCGGTCGGTGGCATCAAGAGCATGCTGTTCGGCGGCGAAGGCGTGTTCCTGGCCACGCTGACCGGTCCGGGCAAGGTGTGGCTGCAGTCGCTGCCGTTCTCGCGCATGGCCGGGCGCATGCTCGCGGCCGCGCCGCAGGGCGGCGGGCAGAACCGCGGCGAGGGCTCGATGCTCGGTGGTCTGGGGCGCATCCTCGACGGCGACAACAGCTTCTGACGGCCGCGCCTATCCCAGCAGGCTGCCGAAGGATGCGACGGGGTGCCACGCCCCGTCGTCCTCGGTGATGCGAACCTCCGAGGCGACCCGCTGTTCGTCCCACCGGCACCGGGCCCGATCCTGGGCGTGGCGCAGGGCAGCGGTTCGGTCGGGGTGGATCGTGGTCGGGTCGTCGCGGTAGGAGCAGGCGACCGACCATTGGTCGCCGATCTGGATGACGTAATAGGTGACGGGGCGCATTGGGGACAAGAACGTGGGCTGGTGCCCGTTTCCCCATCATGCGTTCCGGCGAGATGAACGACGGGTGAGCGTGGGGGACGTCCCGGCACCGCCCGGTGCCGGGTGTCCAAGCCCGCGGGTATGCTGCCCGGTCAACGCCCCCGACCTTGTGCCGCAATGCCGATACGCCTGCCCCACCTGATGCGCCCGACGACCCTCCTGGCCCTCGCCCTGCTGCTGGGCGCCTGTGGCGGCGGCAACGTCAGGCCGACGCCGCCCGCCGTGGCGGTGGTCGCCCCGGTGCGGGTGGCGCCGGTGAAGGTCGGCATCGCCCTGGGCGGCGGCGCAGCCAAGGGCTTCGCCCACATTGGCGTGATCAAGATGCTGGAAGCCAACGGCATCCAGCCGGTGGTGGTGTCCGGCACCAGCGCCGGCAGCGTGGTCGGCGCGCTGTACGCAAGCGGCATGGACGCGTTCCAGATGCAGAAAGTCGCCTTCGCGCTGGACGAGGACCGCATCCGCGACGTCAGCCTGTTCTCCGGCGGCGTGATCAAGGGCCAGAAGCTGCAGGACTACGTCAATGAACTGGTTGCGCAGCGCAAGCTGGAGGCGATGAAGCGGCCGCTGGCCGTGGTCGCTACCCGGCTCGAGGACGGCAAGCGCACCGTGTTCGTCCGCGGCAACACCGGCCAGGCGGTGCGCGCGTCCAGCTCCATCCCGGGCGTGTTCGAGGCGGTGAAGATCGGCAACAGCAGCTACGTCGATGGCGGCGTGGTCAGCCCGGTGCCGGTGGACGCGGCACGCGAACTGGGCGCGGACTTCGTCATCGCAGTGGACATCTCCAGCAAGGCCGACGGCAAGGCGCCGGGCAGCCTGCTGGGCAACATCAACCAGTCGATCACGATCATGGGCCAGAAGCTGGGCGCGCTGGAGCTGGCGCGCGCGGACGTCGTGCTGCGGCCCAAGGTGCTGGCCATCGGCGCGGCCGACTTCGAACAGAAGAACACCGCGATCCTGGAAGGCGAGCGCGCGGCGATGGCGGCGATGCCGCAGATCAAGGCCAAGCTGGCCCAGCTGCAGCAGGCACGCGTGGCCGAAGCGCAGCGCAGGACGCGGGTGAAGGCGGCACAGGATGCGGCCAAGGCCCAGGCCGCCTGCGAGGCGCGACAGGGCACGGTGGACAAGCTGCTGCGGCGCGAAGCGTGCGTGGCCGGCGCGCAGTAAGCCGCGCGGTCCACGGCCGCGCAACCGCGACACCCGCCGTCGACATGCCGCCAACGCCCGTGCGGCGGCGGCCATTCACGGGTGCTCCGGCGCCCCGCCCCGCGTTTCAGCGTCCCGGCAACGGCAACCCGCGGAACGCCTTCACCGTGCGCAGCACGAAACTGGAATTCACGTCGGCCACGCCGGCCTGGTTGAGCAGCCGGTCGAGCAGGAAGCGCGAGAAATGGTCCAGGTCCTGCACCACCACGTGCAGCAGGTAGTCCATGTCACCGGTCAGCGCGTGGCAGGCCACGACCTCGTCCCACTGGTCGACGAAGGCGGCGAAGTCGCCCACCGCGGCGTGGTCGTGCCGCCCCAATTGCACGCGGACGAAGGCCTGCAACCCCAGCCCCAGCCGCTCCGCGCTGACCTCGGCGCGGTAGCCGCCAATCACGCCCTCGCGTTCCAGCCGCTGCACGCGGCGCAGGGTGGCCGAGGGGGACAGGTGCACCCGCTCGGCCAGTTCGGCATTGCCGAGGCGGCCGTTGCGCTGCAGTTCGGCCAACAGGATGAGGTCGGTGCGGTCGAGGTCCGAGGCCGGCATGGTGGTGCGCGTTCATGGAAAGTGGCGCAATCATGGTGCGCTTACACTACATTTCATGCAAGTTTTCGGCGTTACGCCCCACGGCTGCGCTTGATATTGCATCCCGATTGCGCGCCAGCCGCGCTAGCCTGAGCGGCCGTGCCGGCTCGGCCCGTGATCGTCCCACTGACGCCATCCGCCCGCCGGACGCCCCTGTCCGCAAGGAACTCGCCATGACCCCGTCCACCCCCAATCGCGTCGAACACCAGCTCACCGACAAGGGCTACGTGCCGGTGTACACCACCGCCGTGGTGGCGCAGCCGTGGTCGAGCTATTCGCAGGTGGACCACGACGTGTGGAAGACGCTGTTCGCGCGCCAACAGGAGATCCTGGTCGGCCGCGCCAGCGACGAGTTCCTGCGCCAGCAGCGGGCGATGGGCATGTCCCCGGACCGCATCCCGAAGTTCGACGAGCTCAACAAGGTGCTGCGCGCGGCCACCGGCTGGGAACTGGTCGGCGTGGAGGGCCTGCTGCCCGAGCTCACCTTCTTCGACCACCTCGCCAACCGCCGCTTCCCGGTGACGTGGTGGATCCGCAAGCCCGGGCAGCTCGACTACCTCAGCGAGCCGGACCTGTTCCACGACCTGTTCGGGCACGTGCCGCTGCTGATGAACCCCGTGTTCGCCGACTACATGCAGGCCTACGGCCGCGGCGGCGTGAAGGCGCACGGCATCGGCCAGGACGCGC
>CBFGOS010000161.1:0-5558 GCA_965650425.1 uncultured Lysobacter sp.
CTGCTGCTGGCACAACGCGCGCAGTTGGCCGGTCAGCCGCGCTGGCGTCCCGTGCTCGAGCAAGTCTGCGGGGTATTGGGCTGCTCGCTGCCGGCATGGCGCGAACCGGACGCCTTCGCCATGGTCGCGCGCAGCGTGCGCCCCAGCCCGGCCCACCCGGGAGTGCTCGAGATCACCGCCACCTTCCGCAATGACGCCACCCGCGAGCAAGCGTGGCCGGTCCTGCTGCTCAGCCTGTCGGACGTCCACGGGCAGACCATTGGCGCACGCGCCTTCCAGCCCGGCGAATACCGCGACGCCCGGACCACCGGCGACACCTTGGCGCCCGGCCAGACCGTGACCGTGTTGCTGGATGTGGTCGAGCCGGCCCCGGACACAGTCGCATTCAACTTCGATTTCCGCTGACGGTCCCAAGTCGCCGTGACGCCTGCGACGTTGGCGCGCTAGACTCCCCTGTCCCGCCCTACCCGAGCACGCCTTCCGGCGGGATGAGACTGTTGCACAGGGGATCCGCTTGAACGCTGCCGCCGACCGCTCCGACGCCCGCACGGGCTCGCGCGTGCCATTGCGCGACCATGTGGCCACGTCCATTCGCCGCTACCTCGGCGATCTGGATGGTTGCGAGGACAGCGCCAACCTCTACGACATCGCATTGCGCGAGCTCGAGATCCCGCTGTTCATCGAAGTGCTGCGCCATTGCGAAGGCAACCAGAGCCGCGCGGCCACCATGCTGGGCATCCACCGTGCGACGCTGCGCAAGAAGCTGCGGGATTACGGGTTGGCGTGAGTCGGCACCCGCGCTGCGGCGGATAACAACCGGCCGCCGGAACTCATCCAGTCCGAGCGCTTGCGCCGGGAGCCGCCCGGGCCAGCCCGTATAATGGCGGGCTTCCCACGCCACCCACCCCACCCCCCATGACCACCGACCGTCTGCCCGTTCGCCGGGCGCTGCTGTCCGTTTCCGACAAGACCGGCCTGATCGAGCTCGCCCAGGCGCTCGCCGCACGCGGCGTTGAACTGCTCTCCACCGGCGGCACCGCAAAGGCGATTCGCGACGCCGGCCTGCCGGTCAAGGACGTCAGCGACGTCACCGGCTTCCCGGAAATGATGGACGGCCGGGTCAAGACCCTGCATCCGATCGTGCACGGTGGCCTGCTGGGCCGCGCCGGCGTCGACGATGCAGTGATGGCGCAGCACGGCATCGAGAAGATCGACCTGCTGGTGCTGAACCTGTACCCGTTCGTGCGCGTCTCGATGGACCCCAACAGCACCTTCGACGACATCATCGAGAACATCGACATCGGTGGCCCGGCGATGCTGCGCAGTGCGGCGAAGAACTTCGCGCGCGTGGCGGTGGCGACCGACCCGGCGCAGTACGCCGGCCTGGTTGAAGAGCTCAATGCCAACGAAGGCACGCTGTCGGCCAAGACCCGCTTCGCGCTGTCGGTGGCCGCATTCAACAACGTCGCGTTCTACGATGCCTGCATCAGCAACTACCTGTCCTCGCTCGACGAGAATGGCAAGCCGCAGCTGTTCCCGGCGCAGAACAACAGCAACTTCGTCAAGGTGATGGACCTGCGCTACGGCGAGAACCCGCACCAGCAGGGCGCGTTCTACCGCGATCTGTGGCCGGTACCGGGCACCTTGGCCACCTTCACCCAGCTGCAGGGCAAGGAGTTGAGCTACAACAACCTGGCCGATGCCGACGCCGCGTGGGAATGCGTGCGCCAGTTCGAGGCGCCGGCCTGTGTGATCGTCAAGCACGCCAACCCGTGCGGCGTGGCCGAGGGCGTGGCCTGCGGCGACGCGTATGAGCTGGCCTACGCCACCGACCCGACCAGCGCGTTCGGCGGCATCATCGCCTTCAACCGCACGCTGGACACGGCCACCGCCAAGGCCATTCTCGACCGCCAGTTCGTCGAGGTGCTGATCGCGCCGGACTACGAGCAGGGCGCGCTGGATTACTGCACCAAGAAGGCCAATGTGCGCGTGCTGAAGATTCCGCACGGCGAAGGCCGCAACAACTTCG
The DNA here is from genome assembly GCA_965650425.1 of uncultured Lysobacter sp. Classification (GTDB taxonomy): domain Bacteria; phylum Pseudomonadota; class Gammaproteobacteria; order Xanthomonadales; family Xanthomonadaceae; genus Aerolutibacter. The sequence continues at coordinate 2,030 of CBFGOS010000161.1, forward strand.
ACGTCAAGCGCGTGGGCTCGGGCCTGCTGATGCAGACCAGCGACATCCGCGAGGTGACCGCCGACGAGCTGAAGGTGGTGACCAAGCTGGCGCCCACCGCCGAGCAGATGGCCGACCTGCTGTTCGCCTGGCGCGTGGCCAAGTACGTCAAGTCCAACGCGATTGTGTACGCGAAGAACAAGCACACGATCGGCGTCGGCGCAGGCCAGATGAGCCGCGTGTATTCGGCGCGCATCGCCGGCATCAAGGCCGGCGACGCGGGCCTGGTGGTGCCGGGCTCGGTGATGGCCTCCGACGCGTTCTTCCCGTTCCGCGACGGCATCGATGCCGCGGCGGCCGCGGGCATCAAGGCGGTGATCCAGCCGGGTGGTTCGATGCGAGACGCGGAAGTGATCGCCGCGGCCGACGAGCACGGGCTGGCCATGGTGTTCACGGGCGTGCGCCACTTCCGCCATTGAGCTAGATCGATTGACCCCGACGTGGGCCGCCGGCGCTCCATGACCTGCGGCCCATGCTGGATTGCGTTCGCTTCAGCATCGCCTCCCAAAACCCGATTCCAGGACATCCGCGCATGAAACTGCTCGTCATCGGCTCCGGCGGCCGCGAACACGCCCTGGCGTGGAAGCTGGCCCAGTCCCCGCGCGTTACCGAAGTGCTGGTCGCGCCCGGCAACGCCGGCACCGCCCGCGAGCCCAAGTGCCGCAACGTGGACGTCGGGGCCACCGACATCGACGGCCTGCTGGCACTGGTTGCGCGCGAGGGCGTGTCAGTCACCGTGGTCGGCCCCGAGGGCCCACTGGTGGCGGGCGTGGTGGACCGCTTCCGCGCCGTCGGCCACCGCATCTTCGGGCCGACCGCCGCCGCCGCACAGTTGGAGGGCAGCAAGGCCTTCGCCAAGGACTTCCTGGCGCGCCACGGGATTCCCACCGCGCACTACGCCGTGCACACGCACGTGGACGAGGCGCTGGAGTACGTACGCGAGAAGGGCGCACCGATCGTGATCAAGGCCGACGGCTTGGCTGCGGGCAAGGGCGTGATCGTGGCGATGACACTGGAAGAGGCCGAAGCCGCGATCACCGACATGCTGGCCGACTACGCGTTTGGCGCCGCCGGCGCGCGCGTGGTGATCGAGGAATTCCTCGACGGCGAGGAAGCCAGTTTCATCTCCATGGTGGACGGCACCACCGCGCTGCCAATGGCCACCAGCCAGGACCACAAGCGCGTGGGCGACGGCGACACCGGCCCCAACACCGGTGGCATGGGCGCGTACTCGCCGGCACCGGTGGTCACGCCCGAGGTGCACGCGCGCGTGATGCGCGAAGTGGTCAACCCCACCGTGCAGGGCATGATCCAGGACGGCGTGCCGTTCACGGGCTTCCTTTACGCGGGGCTGATGATCGACAAGACCGGCGCGCCCAAGGTGATCGAGTACAACGTGCGCTTCGGTGACCCGGAAACCCAGCCGGTGATGATGCGCCTGCAATCGGACCTGCTCGACCTGGTCGAGGCCGCGATCGACGGCCACCTGGACGGCGTGCAGGCGCAGTGGGACCCGCGCTCCGCGCTGGGCGTGGTGATGGCCGCCGAGCACTATCCCGGCACGCCGCGCCTGGGCGACACCATCAGCACCTGGGACGTGCCCGAGGTGGAGGACACGAAGGTGTTCCACGCCGGCACCAAGCTCGACGGCGAGGACGTGGTTACCACGGGCGGGCGCGTGCTGTGCGTTGTCGGCCTGGGCAATACCGTGGCCGAGGCGCAGCACAAAGCGTACGAGACGGTGTCTGGCATTTCATGGCACGGCGAGTTCCACCGCCACGACATCGGCTGGCGCGCCATTGCCCGCGAACAGCAGGGCTGAGCCGTGCCGCTGAAATTGTTCTGCTCGCTGCCCAGCCCGTTCGCCCGCAAAGTTCGAGTCCTCGCTGCCGAGAAGGGCATCCCGCTGGAGCTGGTGGTGGTCGACGTGCTCGACCCCACCAGCCCGGTCGCCGCGCTCAACCCGCTGCGCAAGGTGCCGTGCCTGGTCACCGACGACGGCGAGGCGTGGTACGACTCGCCGGTGATCTGCGAGTGGTTGGACGCGCTGCCCGGCCGGTGCCTGATCCCTGGCGACTTCTCCACGCGCCTCGCGGTGAAGCGCATCGAAGCGCTGGCCGATGGCGTGATGGACGCCGGCGTGGCGATCCGCCTGGAGAGCATCTACGCCGGCCGCGCCGAGCACGAGCGCAGCGCGGGCTGGATGGACTGGCAGTGGCTGAAGGTGGAAGGCGGCGTGCGCGAGCTGGAGCGCCAACTGGGCGAGCGCGCGTGGTTCGTGGGTGACAGCCTGACCCTGGCCGACATCAGCGTGGCCTGCGCGCTGGAGTGGCTGGATTTCCGCCTGCCCGACCGCCCGTGGCGGCCGGAGGCGCCGCGCCTTTCCGCGTGGCTGCAAACCGTTGCGCAGCGCCCGGCGTTGGCGACGACAGGTCCTGCCCAGCTGGCCTGACGACCGGACGACCGGACGACCGGACGACGAGATTTGGCCGCCCCGCCCTATCTGCACGGGGCTAGCCGAGAGTCGCTCAGTGGTGGTCCGCCGGGGGCACCGCGGACATATCCATCCAGAACGCTTCCCACACGTGGCCGTCCGGGTCGGACAGGTTGCGGTTGTACATGAAGCCCAGGTCCTGCTTGGGATTGATGTCGGCCGTGCCGCCGTGGGCGGCCGCCGCCTCGTTCATCGCGTCCACCGCTTCGCGGCTGTCCAGCGAGATCGCCAGCAGCACCTCGCTGGAGGTGTTGGGCGGAATCGGGCGAGTGGTGAACGTGCGCCACTTGTCATGCGTCAGCAGCATCACGTTGATCGTCTCGCTCCAGACCATGCACGCCGCGGTTTCGTCGGTGAACTGGGGGTTGTTGGTGAAGCCCAGGGCCTCATAGAAGGCCATCGACGCGGCCAAGTCGGTGACCGGGAGGTTGACGAAGATCATGCGGGCCATGGCGGGCTCCTTTGCTGTGGTTGTGTCAGTACGACGCACGGTCGGGGTGAGAATCGACACGGCTGCAGAAAACATTCCCGGAGCGGGCAGGGCCGGGCAAATGTCGAACTCCCGCAGAGACTACGGCAGCAACTGGATCCCGAACGGCCGCAACGCCAGCGCGAACAGGCCAAAGCACGTTACCGTGATAACCACGCTCGCCGCCATCGTCGGCCAGAACCCGATGCGCCCCAACAGGAACGGGAACGCGAGGAACATCGGCAGCGTGGGCACCACGTACCAGAACGTATACCAGGCGTGGTTGGCGATCTTGGCCTGCGGCTGCTTCTCGACGTAGAGCCAGATCAGCGCCAGCACCGTGACCAGCGGTAGCGCCGCGACGAATCCGCCGAGCTTGTCGCTGCGCTTGGCGGCCTCGGAGACGAGGACCACGACAGCGGCGGTGAGGAGATACTTGGTGATCAGCCAGCTCATGGGGGAATTCCTTGTGGCAGCGGAGCATTGGCCATGGTGATGGAACTACTGTGATCGCGCCTTGATGCGTG
>CBFGOS010000162.1:0-5503 GCA_965650425.1 uncultured Lysobacter sp.
CCGGGCTCGGCGAGCCGCGCCACCATCGGCGTGGTGGTGATCTTCGGCGTGTCGTTCTCGACGCTGCTGTCACTGGTGGTGGTGCCGGTGTTCTACGTGCTGCTGGCGCGCTACACCCGGTCGCCAGAGGCGGTGACCCGCGAGCTGGAGCAACAGGAGGCGACCACGCCGCAGGCGGGCGGGCACGCCTGACGGCCGCGGAAAGTCGCGCGCCGCAACGGCGCGACTGCGTTGCGGGGCAGGGCGTCTGGACGGTTCCCCCGCCCCGACCTGCGCCCAAAACCGTACCGTCCACACCCCCAATGCGGGTATCTTGGGCGCCTTGAACGCGCGTCCGGGGGCGCGCGCCACTTTTCGGGGAGTCATCGGTGGAATCACTGCTCGCATCAATCAACGGCATCATCTGGAGCAAGGCGCTGATCTTCATGTGCCTGGGCGCCGGCATCTTCTTCACCATCCGCACGCGCTTCATGCAGGTGCGCGGCTTCGTGGAGATGTTCCGGCTCACGGTCAGCGGCGAGAGCTCCGCGGCGGGCGTCTCCTCGTTCCAGGCGCTGGCCATGTCGATGGCCGGCCGAATCGGCATCGGCAACATCGCCGGCGTGGCTACGGCCATTGCGTTCGGCGGCCCGGGCGCGGTGTTCTGGATGTGGGTGATGGGCTTCCTGGGCGCGTCCACCTCGTACGTGGAATGCACCCTGGCGCAGATCTACAAGGTCAAGGACGCCGAGGGCCGCTACCGCGGTGGCCCGGCCTACTACATCGAGAAGGCGATGGGCCTGAAGTGGTACGCGCTGCTGTTCGCGTTCGCCACCATCATCGCCACCGGCTTCCTGATGCCGGGCGTGCAGGCCAACGCCATTGCCGATAGCGTGGCCAATGCCTGCCAGGGCACCGCGCTCTGTGGCGCGATGGACGGGCAGTGGATGGGCCTGCCGGCGCGTGACGCGCTGAAGCTGGGCATCGGCACCGGTGTCGCGTTGATGCTGGCCGTCATCATCTTCGGCGGCGTGAAGCGCATCGCCAACTTCGCCGAAGTGGTCGTGCCGTTCATGGCCGGCGGCTTCATCCTGATGGCGCTGACGGTGATGGTGCTGAACGCGGACAAGGTGCCGGAGATGTTCGGCCTGATCTTCAGCAGCGCCTTTGGCACGCACGCGGCGTTTGGCGCGCTGCTGGGCCTGGCGGTGGAGTGGGGCGTCAAGCGTGGCGTCTATGCCAACGAGGCCGGCCAGGGCACCGGCCCGCACGCGGCCGCCGCGGCCGAAGTCTCCCACCCGGCCAAGCAGGGCTACGTGCAGGCGTTCGCGATCTACATCGACACCATGCTGGTGTGCACCTCCACCGCGTTCCTGGTGCTGGCGTCGGGCATGTACAACGTGCACGCGCCGGATGGCGTGGCCATGCTGCACAGCGGCCTGCCGGGCGTGGAGCCGGGGCCGGGCTTTGCACAGGCCGCGGTGGAATCCATCCTTCCGGGCTGGGGCGCCGGTTTCGTGGCGCTGGCGCTGTTCTTCTTCGCCTTCACCACGATCATGGCCTACTACTACATGGCCGAGACCAACCTGACCTACGTGGCCGGTACCGGCCGCACGCACCCGCTGGCGATCCTGCTGCTGCGCCTGGGCATCATGGCGATGGTCGTGTTCGGTGCGTTCCATAACGCCACCCAGGCGTGGGCGCTGGGCGACATTGGCGTGGGCCTGATGGCCTGGTTGAACATCATTGCCATCCTGATCCTGCACAAGCCGGCGATGTTGGCGCTGCGCGATTACGAGGCGCAGAAGAAGGCTGGCAAGGATCCGGTGTTCGACCCGGACGCGCTGGGCATCCGCAATGCGGACTTCTGGCGTCGCCCGGGTGGCGGCAACGCGTAACTGGAGATCGTGATGAGTGAGCGGCGTCCACCACGCCCGGGCCACGGCCGCGGCCAACCGCCGCGGCAGGACGGGCCATCCCGCCCGTGGGGTGACCGCACGGAACGTCCGCGGTCTGCGGAGTCGTCCGATCGGCCGCGCTCGGCTGAGCGGCCCGCCCGGTCGCGCGGCACCGAGCCCACGGACCGCGGTGAACGGCCGTGGGGCGAGCAGGCCCCGCGAGGGCCGGCCCCCGCACGGGGGCGCGACGCCCCGCCTCGCGGGCGACCCGCCGTCGAATCGACGGAGTGGTACGCGGCCGAACCGGGCGCCGAACCGGGCGGGGCCCGCGGTCCGCGCGAACTCCGGCTGTATGGCCTCAATGCCGTGCATGCGGTGTTCGCCAAGCGCCCCGAGGCGATCCGCAAGCTGTACCTGACGGAGTCGCGCATCCCTGCGCTCAAGCCGCTGTTGGCCTGGTGCGTGGCGAACCGTGTCGGCTATCGGGTGGTGGAGGAGGCTGACCTGGCGAAGTTGTCGGCCAGCGCCCACCACGAAGGCGTGGTCGCCGACGTGCTGCGTGCCGAACCCGAGTCGCTCTCGACCTGGCTGCGCGACCTGCCGGTCGGACCGCAACTGGCGCTCTGGCTGGACGGCGTAGGCAACCCGCACAACCTGGGCGCGATCCTGCGTTCGGCCGCGCACTTTGGCGTGACTGCGGTGCTGTTGCCCAAGCATTCGATGCTGGCCCTGTCCGGGGCCGCCGCGCGAGTGGCGGAAGGCGGTGCCGAGCATGTGCCGATGGTGCGCCTGGGCCGGACCGACAATGCGCTGGCACAGCTGCGGGGCGCAGGCTTTGCGCTGGCGGCGACGGTGGTGGATGGGGGCCGTGACGTGTTTGCGACCGAACTGCCGGATCGGCTGGTGTACGTGATGGGTGCCGAGGGCGAGGGCATGGACCGCGAGCTGGCGCGTGCGTGCGACCTGCAACTGTCGATCCCGGGTACGGGCGCGGTGGAAAGCCTGAACGTAGCGGCGGCCACCGCGGTGTTGCTGGCCGCCTGGCGGCGCAGCCAGCGCTGAAAAAACAAAGCCCCCCGGGGAGCGGGGGGCTTGGCCACCGATGCGGATGGTCGGGGCCTAGAAGAGTTCCACGCTTCCCACGTCCATGGACTGCTGTGAGACCGGCTTGTGCGGCGGGCGCTCCCACTCCGAACGCATCTGCGAGATGCGCTCACCCATGTGCTTGAGCGCGCGCTTCACGTCGTCGTCCTGCGGGTTGCCGCCGCTGCGATGCAGCAGTTCCTGCAGCGAGGTGGCTTCGCGGTTGATCTCGAGCATCCGGTCCAGGTGCATCTGGGCCGCACCCAGGGCCTGCGTGGCGATGTCCTCGAACTGCAGCGAGCGCACGGCTTCGGCGACGGAGTTGTCGATGGCGCGGCCGCAATCGGCGATCTCGCGCATGCCGTTGCCGAGGTTGCGGTTGATGCCTTCCACGTGCTCGAGCATCTGCGCGGCCTCGGCGCGGGCACCGCGGGAGCGGTCCAGGTCGCGCGAGGCCATGTGCGAGACGGTGTCGCGCACCTTGGCGATGGCGTCCTTGGAGCTGTGCGCCAGCTTGCGGATCTGCTCGTTGAACGCGGTGGAGCGCTCGGACAGGTTGCGCACTTCGTCGGCCACGACCGCGAAGCCTCGGCCCGCCTCGCCGGCACGTGCCGCCTCGATCGCGGCATTCAGCGCCAGCAGGTTGGTCTGGTCGGCGATCGACTTGACGTCCTCGAGCAGGGCGAAGATGCCGTCCAGGTGCTCGGCCATCGCGTCGATGTGGGTGACGGTGGTGGTGCTCTGGCCGCTGACGGCTTCCAGCGCTTCCACCAGCTGCTCCATCTTCTGACTGGCCTGCAGCGCGAAGCGGTGCACGTCCAGGCCGCCCTGGTCGCCGTCGGTGCGGTCGAGGATGCGCTTGATGGAATCGTTCTGCTGGCGCGACTGGCGGTTGACCGCGTCGAAGCTGGTGCCCAGGCGTGCGACCGAATCGCGGATCAGGTCGCGGGTGCGTTCGATCTCGGTGCGTGAGCCCTGGATCTCGCTGCCCACGAAGGAGCGCAGGTCATCGAGCAGGCGGGTCTGTTCACGCAGCGAGGCCGACTGCACGGCATCGGGACGCGTGACGGCCCAGAAGGCGAACAGCCACGCCGAGGTCATCGCCACCAGGGCGCCCCAACGCACGGCACCCGGCCAACCAAGGGCCTCGGCGAGCAGGAGCAGCAGGGTGAGCGCAAGGGGCGGTGCCAGGCGGATCAGGATGCGGGGAGCCATTGCAGTTCTCGTCGGGACTTCAACCGGGGTATCGGCGGCGTGGAGCGGGGCTTGAGCGTGTGGAGCGGAATCAGGTGGTGTTTTGTGCGGTGGATGCGAGCAGGCGCGATGCGATCAGGTGCAGCGGTACGACTTCCGTCGCAGCGCCGAGTGCCACGGCGGAACCCGGCATGCCCCACACCACGCTGCTTTCGCGGTCCTGCACGAACGTTGCGGCGCCCGCATCGCGCAATGCGAGCAGACCGCGCGCGCCGTCGTCGCCCATGCCGGTCAGCAACGCCGCGCTGGCATTGCTGCCCGCGTGTGCGGCGACGGACTCGAAGAGCACGTCGACGCTGGGGCGATGGCGGCGCACGGGCGCGTCGTCACCGAGTTGGCACCACCAGCGCGCGCCATTGCGCACCACGCGCAGGTGGCGACCGCCGGGGGCGACGTAGGCGTGGCCGGTGAGCAGCGGCTGGTCCTGGCTGACCTCGACCACGGTCATGCGGCTGTGCCGGTCCAGGCGCTGGGCAAACGGACCGCTGAAGGCCGCCGGGATGTGCTGCACGATGACGGTGGCCGGCGCGTCGGCGGGCATCGACTCGAGCACCGTGCGGATAGCCTCGGTGCCGCCGGTGGAGGCGCCGATGGCGAACAGCCGGTCGGTGGTGCGGTAGCAGATGGCGGCGGCGGGTGCGGGTGGTGCGCGGTCGTCGATGACGTGCACGCGTGCGCGGGCGGCGTCCTTCACTTTCTCGACCAGCAACTCGGCATACCCCGCCAACGTGCGTGCGACGTCGATCTTGGGTTTGGTGACGAAGTCGACCGCGCCGGCGGCGAGCGCATCCAGGGTGACGGTAGCGCCCTGCTCGGTGAGCGAGGACACCATGACCACTGGCATCGGCCGCAGGCGCATGAGGTTGCGCAGGAACGTCAGGCCGTCCATGCGCGGCATCTCGACGTCCAGTGTGAGCACGTCGGGCGAGAGCTGCTTGATCTTCTCGCGGGCGATGAACGGGTCGGCGGCGGTGCCGACGACCTCGATGCCCGGGTCGGCATCGAGTATTTCGGTCATCAACTTGCGGATGAGCGCGGAGTCATCGACCACCAGCACGCGGATCGGGCGGGCCATCTCAGAACAGCTCCACGCCACCGGATACCGGGCGGCGCGCCAGGCGGCCGACGTAGTCGCGCTCGGCCGAGACGATCTCGCCATCGCGCGTGGACGGCAGGCGGCGCACCAATGCGCGTCCGTCCTGTGGGAAGAAAGCGACCTTGCGCGGGTGCACGTCGCCCAGGTCCTGCGCCAGCAACGGGATGCGCTCTGCCTCGAGGTATTCGAGGAT
>CBFGOS010000163.1:0-5499 GCA_965650425.1 uncultured Lysobacter sp.
CATCCGGACCGCGATCCGGGGCCCTGACGAGTTCCCGCACGCGAGCGGGGCGCGTGGGCCGCGCGCGCCGTGCCACGCGGGGCGAGCAGGTCAGCCGGCCAACATCCGGCCGCCGTCCAGGTACAGGACCTGCCCCGTGCTGTAGCGGGCATCCTGCAGCAGCCAACGCACCGCCTCCGCCACTTCATCGGGCGTGCCGGTGCGTCCCAGAGGCGTCCGCGCCAGCATCGCTTCCTGCGCGGCGGTGTTGCTGCCGTCCTCGGGCCACAGGATGGCGCCCGGCGACACCGCGTTGACCCGGATTTCGGGGCCCAGTTCGACCGCCAGCGAGCGCGTCATCATCAGCAGCGCGGCCTTCGCCATGCTGTAGAGCGTGTGCTGGCGCAGCGGGCGCTCGCCGTAGATGTCGGTGAGATTGACGATGGCGCCGCCGTTGGCGCGCAGGTGCGGCGCCGCCGCCTGCGACAGGAAGAAGGGCGCGCGCGCGTTGCTGGCCATCATCGCGTCCCAGTCGTCGGGCGTGGCGAGTCCGATCGGCGTGGGATGGAATGCGGAGGCGTTGTTGACCAGCGCATCCAGCCGGCCAAAACGGCCGATGGTGTGCGCCACCAGTTCCGGGATCCGGTCGAACTCCGCCAGGTCGGCCTGCAGCGTGTGGGCGCTGCCCGGGCGGGCGTGGTCCAGTTCGGCGGCCAGGGCCTCGATGGCCTCGCGTGAATTGCGGTAGTGCAGGGCAACGTCATAGCCGGCGGCGTGCAGGTGGCGCGCCGTGGCGGCGCCGATGCGCTTGGCGCAGCCGGTGATCAGGGCGACGGGGCGGACGGCAGCGGTCATCGGTCAGGCTCTGGTTGCACGCTACAGGCTATCCTGCGCGCTTGTGAATCCGGAAGCCATCGTGAACGCCCAGCTCCCCGAACCTGCTGCCGATGCGCTGGTGCACAGCGCCAAGCTGACTGCCGCCATCCAGGGCGAAATCGCCGCCAGCGAGACCGGCACGATCCCGTTCTCGCGCTTCATGGAGCTGGCGCTGTACGCGCCGGGATTGGGCTACTACAGCGCGGGCGCCACCAAGTTTGGCGGTGCCGGCGATTTCGTCACCGCGCCGGAGTTGGGGCCGGTGTTTGCAGGGTGCGTGGCCGAGGCGGTGGCGCCGGTCCTGCAGCAGTTGGGGCCCGAGGCCCTGTTCCTCGAGTTGGGCGGCGGCACCGGTGCCTTTGCCGAAGTCGCGCTCAAGCGGCTGATGGAACTGGACGCGCTGCCCAACCGCTACTTGATCCTCGAACCCAGCGCGCAGTTGCGCCTGCGCCAGCGCGAACGCCTGCGCGAACGTCTGGTGCCGCCGCTGTTTGAACTGGTCGAGTGGGTGGACGGCCCCCTGCCGGACGATTGGGTGGGCGTGCTGTTCGCCAACGAGGTGATCGATGCGCTGCCGACGCCGCGCTTCGCCATCGAGGCCGACGAGGTGTACGAAGAGCACGTGACGCTGGAAGGCGGACGACTGGTGCGCGTGCTGCGGCCAGCCGATGGTTTCCTCAGTGGCGCGGTGCGGCATCTGGAGCGCGGCCTGCCGGCGCGGTTGCCGGAGGGGTATCGATCGGAGTTGTTGCCGCAATTGCCGTACTGGATCCAGGCGGTGTCGGGTGGCATGAAGGCCGGTGCGATGCTGTTCGTCGATTACGGGTACGTGCGCAGCGAGTACTACCTGCCGGAGCGCAATGACGGCACCCTGCGCGCCTTCTACCGCCACCGCATGCACAGCGAACCGTTGTTGTGGCCGGGCCTGCAGGACCTCACGGCGTCGGTGGACTTCACCGCGCTGGCCGAGGCCGGCGTCGCCGCGGGCTTCGACCTGGCGGGTTACTGTTCGCAGTCCAGCTTCCTGTTGGGCAATGGGCTGGCCGGCGTGCTGCAGCGGATCGAGGGCATCGACGACGAGATCGAACGCTTGCGCCGCCACCAGGAGGTCAAGCGCCTGACCCTGCCGACCGAAATGGGCGAGCGCTTCCAGGTGATGGGATTCGAGAAGGACGTTGAGTTCGGCACCGCGTTTCTCGCTGGTGACTTGAGCTTCCGGCTGTGACCGCCCCCGGTGTATTGCGACCGTGGGCGCGGCCACGCCTGTGGCTGGCGGGATGGCTGGGCATGATCGCGACGGTGATCGTGGCGTCGTTGCTGCCGTCGTCGTCCTTGCCCGAGCCGTCGTTCACCGGTATCGACAAGGTCGAACACCTGCTGGCGTACGGACTACTGTCGGGGTATGCCGTACTGCTGTTCGCGACGGTGCGTGCCCACCGGGTCAGCGCGTTCGCGCTGGTGGCGCTGGGCGTTGCCCTGGAGGGCGCGCAGGCGATGCTGACAACGTCCCGCCTGGCCGATCCGGGCGACATGCTGGCGAACGCCCTGGGCGTGGCCCTGGGGTGGTGGCTGGGGCGCCAGATCATCATGCGCTGGCAGTCGCCGTAAGACGCCGGCTGGGCCTTGGCCCGCGAAAAGCCAAGGTCGGCAAAGTAAGACCCCTGATTGCGCAAACGTTAAAACTTGGTGAAAGTGGGCGCCAGGGCCCCACGGGGGGAGCCCTCCCCAACCAAGGACACCACCATGCTCGCAGTAAAAAGGAACGTACTGGCGCTGGCCGTGATTGCCACGCTGTCCACCGGATTCACCGCCACCGCCCAGGCGCAGGACGCGACTGCATCCGCCCAGGCGGGGGCGCAGCAGGAAGGCGCGCCCACCCAGGACGAGTCCGCGGCGACCGACCTGGATGCCGTCACCGTGACCGGCACCCGGACCCCGGGACGCTCGCCCAACCAGTCGCTGTCCCCCATCGACGTGTTCCGTCCGGCGATGCTGGAGCAGCAGGCCTCGGCCGACTTCACCGACCAATTGGCCAACATCGCGCCGTCGTTCAATACCCAGCGCTACCCGATCGCCGACGGCACCGCGTTCGTGCGCCCGGCCAACCTGCGCAACCTGCCGCCCGACCAGACGCTGGTGCTGATCAACGGCAAGCGTCGCCACCGCTCGGCCTTGGTGAACCTGCAGGCCGAGCCGTTCGGCACGGTCAACCAGGGCGCGCAGGCAGTGGACTTCAGCCTGATCCCGTCGGCGGCTATCTCGCGCGTGGAAGTGCTGCGCGACGGTTCCTCGGCCCAGTACGGCTCGGACGCGATTGCCGGCGTGATCAACGTCATGCTCAACGACAGCAATGAAGGCGTGCGCATCGACGCCCAGTACGGCTCGACCGCCAAGGGCGATGGCGACAAGTTCCGCTCGTCGGTCAACGTAGGCCTGCCGCTGGGTGCGGACGGCTTCTTCAACGCGACCGCGGAATACTTCGAGAGCGACTTCACCTCGCGCGGCATCCCGCGTGCCGACGCGGCGCAGGTGGGCGCGGCCCTTGGCAACGACCAGGTGCCGTTCGATGGCCTGGGCCAGCGTTGGGGCGACCCGAGCGGCGAGGGCCTGCGCACCTTCTTCAACGCCGAGTTGCCGCTGGGCGAATCGGTCGACCTGTATGGCTTCGGCAGCTATGCCGATTCGAAGTTCGATTCCAGCTTCTTCTACCGCACCCCGGTGGGCGTGCCCGGCGTGGGTCCGCGCGGCACCTTGATGGTGGACGGCAATGGGGATGGCGTCGCCGATCCGGTCGCGCAGAGCATCGTCGATGCCCTGCGGGCGCAGGGGCTCAACCCGGCCGACTTCCTCACCGCCAGCGCAACGAGCCCGTCGGGCTACATCGCCCTGAACCCGATCCACACCCAGTTCCCGGGCGGCTACACGCCGACGTTCGCCGCGGACGTGATGGACTATGAGGGCGTGTTCGGTGGCAAGGGCGAGCTGGGCAATGGGCTGCGCTGGGACGTCAGCCTGCGCCAGGGCGAGAACCGCGTCTATTACAAGCTGATCGATTCGATCAATCCCAGCCTGGGGCGCCTGAGCCCGACCAGTTTTGAGCCCGGTCAGCTGACCCAGCTGGAGCGCGGAGCCAACATTGATTTCGTCTACCCGTGGCAGAACGAGTGGTTCGCCTCGCCGGTGAGCGTGGCCTTCGGCGCGGAGTGGCGTGAGGAGACCTACAAGATCGGCGTGGGCGATCCCGCGTCGTACGCCACCAGCCCGACCGCAGTGCTGTTCGGCGTGGGCTCGGACGGGTTCCAGGGCGATTCGCCGGCGGCGTCGGGCGAGTTCAGCCAGTACAGCCGTGCGGCCTACCTGGACCTGGAGACCGACGTGACCCAGCGCCTGTCGATGGCACTGGCGGGCCGTTACGAGAACTCGTCGGCCTTTGACAACACCTTCGACTGGAAGCTGTCGTCGCGCTTCGAGATGACGGACGCGCTGGCCGTGCGCGCCACGGTCAACACGGGCTTCCGCGCGCCCACGCCAGGCCAGATCAACACGCTCGACGTGACCACCACGGCCGATTCCAGTGGCGCGCTGGTGCCACAGGGCACGTTCCCCGTGAACAGCGCCGCTGCCGTGGCACTGGGCGCGCAGCCGCTGCAGGCCGAGGAGTCGGCGGCGTATTCGGTGGGCATGGTGTATGCCCCGAGCAGTGTGTTCAGCCTGACGCTGGACTACTACAACATCGACATCAACGACCGCATCGCGCTGCGCAACATCAGCATCGCGCCGGGGTCGGCCGAGCAGCAGGCGCTGATCGCGGCCGGCGTGCAGGATGCGACGCTGTTGCGCCAGGTGTCGTACTTCAGCAACGGCTTCGACACCACCGTGCGTGGCGTGGACCTGGTGGCGGTCTATCGCGCCGACTTCGGCGACTGGGGCACCGGCACGTTTGACGCGCGCCACAGCTGGAACAAGCAGGATGTCGATCGCGTCGACCTGATTCCGGGCACCACCACGTCGGTGATCGACGCCGAGCGCGTGTCTGACCTGGAGAACCAGCTGCCGAGCAACCGTTCCGTGTTCGCCTTCGACTGGCGCACGCCGTGGGGCGTCAACCTGACCGCGCGCGCCAACCGCTATGACGGCTGGGAGGATTACACCTTCGGCGAGCAGGCGGAGTTCGGTTCGGAGTGGCTGTTCGACCTGGCGGTGGGCTTCGATCTGTTCAGCGACCGCGTCCACGTCACCGTCGGTGGCAACAACATCTTCGACAACTACCCGGACAAGGAAACCAACGGCGTCCTGAACTTCCTGGGCGCGCAGTACCCGCTGTCCTCGCCGTTCGGCTTCAACGGCGCGGAGTACTACGTCCGCGTCGGCGTGCAGTTCTGATCGCATCGCGGTGATGGATGCAGGCGACGGGCGGCTTCGGCCGCCCGTCGCGTTTCCGCAAGGCACTGCAACGCCCGGGGATCCGGCCGCTGTGGCCCGGGCAGCCGATATGGCAGCCACGCGCGCCTTGCGCAGCGCTTCGCCGATGGCCGGGCCCGCCAGCCCCGGCGCCAGGTCCGCGGCGCGCACCGCCAGGCCCGCATCGAGCGCGCCCACCAAGGCATCGCCCTGCGGGTAATCATCGTCCTGGTGGCCGGTTCG
>CBFGOS010000164.1:0-5481 GCA_965650425.1 uncultured Lysobacter sp.
CCAACGCCTGCTGGCCATCGGCACCAACCATGACGGGCAGAGGGGCCTGTTCGAGGTGGTCGCGGCCAGCGGGCAGGTGGCCTTGCTCCCGGTGCCGGTGCCCGAGCCCAGCCAGGGCGTGTACCTGCCCGACGCGGGGCGGCTCCTGGTAGGCGCGCCGGGCACGGACGGACGGATTGGACTCTATCTGTTCGACCGAACCCGTTCCCCTTGGCGGCAGTTGGCTTTCCTGGATGACGTGTCCCTGGCACGGGTGGATTCCGCCCGGAACCGGGTCCTGTTCACCCGCTTCTCGGGCGACGGGCTCTGGTCCGCAGATCTCGCGCTGACCCCCGGGTCGGTCCGAAAGATCGTGGACGGTGTGCCGCGGCGGTGGCTGTACCGCAACTGGAGCGTCGCGCCGGATGGCACCATCGAGTACGTCGACCAGGCCCAGGGCTGCCGCAGTCGCCTGCGGCGGCTGGGTGAAAGCGCGAGTGCGTCGTCCGAGCGCTGCCTGCATCCCAGGCACTTGGCCTCGGTCGCCGGGTTCAGTTCCGACCCGCAACGCGACACCATCTACGTGGCGTTGGCCGCCTACGACGGCACCGACATCGCCCTGCGGCGCTACGACGAGGGCCGTGCGGCTACGGTCGACGGCGCTTCAAGCGACTGATTTAAAAAGAAAAATGGGTTTCGTTCTTTCTTCGGAAATCGCTTCGGCCAGATTTCGCACATTCCTTCGCCCGATTTCCTGAATCCAGCCCGCGTCTCGGGCAAATCCATCGGCCAGTCTTGGCAAACGATGGAGTTGTGGAATGGAGCATGTGCAGTGGGCCGACCGCGGGCAGCAAGTCCAGGTGGGACGGACCGACAACGAGGCGCCGGCCTTCTTCGCCGGCGTGTCGCGCCTGGGCTGCGCCCAGTTGGCCGGTCCGAGCTTCTCCATCTGGGTCCAGCTGCGTGGCAGCGCGTGGGTCGAGGCCAAGGAGGGCAAATTCCGCCTTCGCCGCGGTGACTGGATCGCCCTGGACCGGGATTCCCGCCCCACCGTGCAGGCTGACCGCGGCGGCGTATGCGTCGGGATCACCCTGGGGGCGGACGTGCTCAAGGCGCTGGGGCAGTTCGCCGACCTGGGCCTGTACGCGGGCCGTGGCCAACTGGACCTGTCGGAGTCGCGGGTGATGATGCACCTGTGGCACCAGGCCGTGCGCCGGGCCGAGGCGGGGGAGGGCGTGGCGGTCCAGGTCCTGCGCCCGGTGTTGCTGCACCTGGCGGGCCTGCAGCAGGACAGCGCCGCCTGCGTGGCGCGGTGCCCGGGCCGCTCACGCAGCCGCAAGCGCCAGGTGTTCAGCCGCCTGCAGCGCGCGCGCCTGTACATGGAGGGCAATGCCGACCGCGTCGTGCGTATCGGCGAGCTTGCCGACCTGACCAGTTTCTCCAGCTGGTACTTCTCCAAGACGTTCCAGTCGGTGTATGGCGAAAGTCCGCAGGCCGCCGCCGCGCGCATGCGCCTGGAACGCGCCTCCGACCTGCTGCAGACCACCACGATGATGATCGGCGAGATCGCCGCGGCCAGCGGATTCGACAACTGCTGCAGCTTCGCCCGTGCATTCCGCGCGCGCTATGGCATGTCCGCCAGCCGCTACCGCACCGCAGCTGCATCGACAGGATCGGCAAAGTCTCCCGGCGCTGCGGGCAAAGCGGTGTTTCGCACCGGGACGTAATTTGGCAGAGCGCCTTAACGCGCCCGTAACGATCATTTGGAGAGAGATAAATGAACCATCGCAACCCGCGTTCCGCCGTGCGGCTGGGCATGCTGCCCGCCGGCATCGCGATCGCGCTCGCCCCGGCGTTTGCTGGCGCGCAGGAGCAGGCCGACCAGAGCGCAACCACCCTCGACCGCATCGAGGTCACCGGTTCGCGCATCCGCGGCGCCGACATGGAAACCCAGCAGCCGATCATCACCATCGGTCGCGAGCAGCTGGAACAGCAAGGCTTCGTGTCCGTCGCCGACGTGCTGCAGAACCTGACCTCGGCAGGTTCCCCGGCCATCGCCCGCGCCGAAGTGCTCGCCTCGGGTGAGAATGTCGGTGGTTACTACGTCGACCTGCGCAACCTCGGCGCGCAGCGCACGCTGGTGCTGGTCAACGGCAAGCGCCTGGGCGCCACCACCGGCGGCCTGCAGGACCTCAGCCAGATCCCGATGTCGGCCATCGACCGCATCGAAGTGCTGAAGGACGGCGCTTCGGCCATCTACGGCTCCGACGCCATTGCCGGCGTGGTCAACGTGATCACCCGCAAGCGCTTTGAAGGCGCCGAAGCCAATGCCTACTTCGGCCAGTACGGCGAAGGTGACGGCGACAAGCAGACCTACGACTTCACCATCGGCGCCGTCGGCGACCGCGGTGGCGTCACCGCGTCGGTCGAATACTCGAAGGAAGACCCGGTGTGGGCCAAGGACCGCTGGTACAGCGCCTCCGGCAACGCCGGTCCGAAGTACCCGGGCTCCGGCTGGAGCGTGGTCAGCCAGAACGGTTCGTTCTTCGGCCCGTGCGGCGCCAACGGCGCCAACACCTGGTGCACCTACGACGGCAGCGGCGACCCGACCAACATCGCCAACTTCCGTCCGCACGTGGCCTCGGACAACGCCAACAGCAACGAGCAGATGATGGCGCAGACCGCCATCGAGCGTCGTTCGGTGTTCGTCAACGCCAACTACGACGTCGTTGACAACGTCACCTTCAACGCGGACATGCTGTACAACCACCGCTCGACGCTGCAGCAGGTGGCAGGCTATCCGTACCAGTCGGGCGCCTTCGGCACCCCGCTGTCCGCCGACAGCGCCTTCAACCCGACCGACTCGGACGTCCAGTTCCGCCGTCGCCTGTGGGAAGTGCCGCGCACCACCAACAGCGAGCTGGAAACCTACCGCTTTGCCGGTGGTTTCAACGGCTTCTTCGACATGGCCGGTCGCACGTTCGACTGGGACGTCGGCGCGATGCTCAACCGCAACAACCTGACCAAGTTCGGCCATGGCGACATGAGCCTGCTCGCCAGCCCGCTGGCGCTGGGCCCGTCGTTCATCAACGCCAACGGCGTCGCCCAGTGCGGCACCGCGGCCAACCCGATCCCGCTGGGCACCAACCTGGGCAGCGGCGAATGCATGCCGTGGAACCCGCTCCTGCCGTACGGCGTGGACGGCCCGGGCTCGCTGTCCGACCCGGCACTGCAGGCGTTCCTGTTCCCGTACTACGCCGACACCGGCCGCACCACCACCACCAGCTACACCGCCAACCTGGCCGGTTCGCTGTTCAACCTGCCGGCCGGTGAACTCGGCTTCGCCGTGGGCGTGGAGCACCGCAAGGAAGACGGCCGTTTCGTGCCGGACGCGTTCAACCAGTCGGGCATGAGCACCGGCCTGCCGGCGACCACCACGCAGGGCGGCTACTCGCTCGACGAGGTGTACCTGGAGCTGAACATCCCGGTCCTGGCCGACGCGCCGTTCGCGAAGGAACTGACCTTCAACGTTGCCAGCCGTTACTCGGACTACAGCAACTTCGGCGACACCACCAACAGCAAGTTCGGCTTCACCTGGCGTCCGCTGGATGAGCTGCTGGTCCGTGGCACCTACGCCGAGGGCTTCCGCGCTCCGACCATCGACAACCTGTACGGTGGCGTGGGCGGCAGCTTCGAGTACTACACCGACCCGTGCGGCAGCACTTCGTCGGGCAACGTGGCCGGCAATGCCGCGTGCACCAGCGCCGGTGTGTCCCCGACCTACGTCCAGCTGGGCCAGGGCGGCGCGCTGTGCACCACCTTCCCGTGCCAGACCGGCTACCAGTTCCTGACCGGCTCCAACCCGAACCTCACCCCGGAAACCGCCGAAAGCCAGACCATGGGCATCGTGTGGAGCCCGCGTTGGGTGCAGGGCCTGGACTTCACCCTCGACTGGTACAAGGTCACCATCGAGAACGTGATCAGCGACGACAGCGTCGATGACATCCTCAGCGACTGCTACCGCTTGGGCATCTCGGCACGTTGCGAAGGCATCGTGCGTGACCCGGCGACCGGCGCAATCACCTTCATGCAGTACGGCCTGACCAACAAGGGTGCCGTGGAAACCGAAGGCTACGACTTCGGTGCGAAGTACCGCCTGCCGGAGACCGCGTTCGGCAAGTTCAGCTTCGACTGGCAGAACAGCTACGTCAGCTACTACCGCATCAAGGCCGATGACGCGCCGGACACGGAGTGGACCAACTACACCGGCCGCGGCCCGAACTTCCGTCTGCGCTCCAACCTGGGCGTGAACTGGGAGATGGGCGCATTCGCCGCCAATTGGACCACGCGTTACTACTCGGGCATGAGCGAAGCCTGCACCCGCGCCGCGGAGTGCACGGACCCGCTGTACTCGTCGCCGGACACCAATGCCCCGGGCACGGTGTACCCGCTGCGTCGCGTCGGCGGCAACGCCTTCCACGACCTGCAGGTCAGCTGGAAGGCTCCGTGGAACGCGACCGTGGCCCTGGGTGCCAACAACGTGACCGACCACAAGGGTCCGATCATGTTCTCGGCCCCGAGCAGCCAGTACCCGTACTACGGCGGCTTCGACATCGGTCGCTTCTACTACCTGAAGTACCAGCAGCGCTTCTGATCCGTCAGTAGTCCTGTGCGACACCCGCTGCGGCCCCGAAAGGGGCCGCAGTTTTTTGGGCCTGACCTGCCGCCAGGCGCGCCGGGCGCGAGGGCGCGCCAACAAAAAAGCCGCCATGCGGCGGCTTTTTGTCACGTTTGATGCGGACCTCAGAAGTTCGGCTTGTCCGCGCTGTCCTCGTAACGCTTCATCGCGTCCACGAGCACGGCCTTGGCTTCGGCGGCATTGCCCCAGCCTTCAATCTTGACCCACTTGCCCTTCTCCAGATCCTTGTAGTGCTCGAAGAAATGGCCGATGCGGTCCAGCCAGTGCTGCGAGACCTGGTCGATGTCGGTCACGTGGGCATAGCCGCCGAAGACCTTCGGCACGGGCACGGCGATCAGCTTCTCGTCGCTGCCGGCCTCGTCGCTCATCTTCAGCACGCCCACCGGCACGCAGCGGATCACCGAGCCCGGCACCAACGGCAGTGGCAGGATCACAAGCACGTCGGCCGGGTCGCCGTCGCCGCAGACCGTGTGCGGCACGTAGCCGTAGTTGCACGGGTAGCGCATCGGGGTGGACAGGATGCGATCGACGAAGATCGCGCCCGACGCCTTGTCGACTTCGTACTTGACCGGCTCGGCATCCTTGGGGATTTCGATGATGACGTTGATCTCATCCGGCGGGTTCTTGCCGGTGGGGACGAGGTCCAGGCCCATTGCGTACTCCAGCTGGTGGGGCGCCACAGGGGGCCCCGGGGGGAAGAGGGCCGCCATTTTACGCCGCGGGCTGCTGCGGCGCAGCACGTTCTTTCGTCGGGCCGGGGGCAGCCGGACCGGTGAGGCAAAAAGAAACGGCAGTAGGGGGAC
>CBFGOS010000165.1:0-5448 GCA_965650425.1 uncultured Lysobacter sp.
CGAGCATGGTGTAGCTGTCCTTGCCGCCGGACAGGCAGACCATCACCTTGTCGCCGTCCTCGATCATGCCGAAGTCGGCGATGGCGCGGCCCACCTGGTGGCGCAGGCGCTTGGCCAGCTTGTTGGCCTCGTGCGCGGCGCGGCGGGCGCGCGGCACGAACGCCGCCGGCTCGGCCAGCGCGAGGGGTTCGACGCCCGGCGACGAAGCGGGGACGGAATCGGGATGCAGGGGCAGGACGGTGCTCATGGACCGTCCATTCTACCGGGACCGCCCACCCTGACGTTTGAACGGGTGGCACGGTAAGCTCCACACATGCACGAGTGCGACGACCCCGCCACCATTGCCCGCCAGCTGGCTGACCTGCGGCAGGAGCACCGCGACCTCGACGGGGCGATCGCACGCCTGCAGGTCGATATCGCCGCCGACGAGCTGGCAGTCAAGCGGCTGAAGAAGCGCAAGCTGTGGCTGAAGGACTGCATCTCCCGGCTGGAATCGTCGCTGATCCCCGACGAGCCGGCCTGACGCCACCGGTGGTACGCGCAGGCCGCGATGCCACTGCGCGCGGGTGCGACGCCCGCTGATGCGGGCGCTGCCGTGGCTCAGCCCTCCGAGGCTTCCGCCGGCGTGGCGGGCGTGGCCTTCGCCGCCGCCCCCGGGCTCCCCTTCTCGATCGTGTGGCGCAGCTCGCGGCCCAGGATCACCTTCGCGTCCTTGGCCCACGTGTCCAGGCGATCGTCGAAGGTCAGCTTGCCGTTGCCGTCCACCCACACCAGCTTCAGCTCGCGCAGTTTCTGGATGAAGCCGCGGAACAGGGTCTTGTCGAAGAATTCCGGTGCGGCCGGCGCGTACAGCAGCGACAGGCGCTGCGCGGCCTGCTGGCAAAGGCTTTCCAGTTCGCCGGAACTGAGCGTGCCCGGGCCGTTCTTGGCCAGCACCGAGATGGTGATGTAGTAGCGCTCGAACGCCTGTTGCAGCGAGTGGCCGATGGCGCGCAGGCGGAACACCTCGTCGCTCTGCCCGGCGTAGCGGCTGAGGATGCCACCGTCGTCCTCGCTGACGCGTTCCAGCAGGCCTTCATGGATGAAGGCATCGACGGTGCGGTGCAGGCGCTGGGCGAACTCGTCCTCGGTCCACGGCAGGAACAGCTCGCCCTGCAGGAACGGGTAAACGCTGCGGCCCAGCCGCTCGACGGTGCGCAGGCTCATGCGCCGGTTGTTCTGGAAGCAGCACGCGATCCACGACGCCGCGGTGAACAGGTGCAGCACGTTGTTGCGGAAATAGCTCAGCAGCACCGCGTTGTCGCCGCCCACGCTCAACACGTCGCCCAGCGGGTGCGGGGTGCGGGTGAGCACGTTGATCTCCTCGCCGTGGGCGATGATCTCGGCGGGCGTGTGCGGGGTGACCGTGACACGGTCGGAATACGGCAGCTCGGCCAGCAGGTGCTGCGACAGCGCGATCTGCGCCAGCAGGTCGGTCTCGCCCATGGCGTGCTTGGGCGTGGACAGCAGCGCCAGCGCCAGCAGGTTGATGGGATTGACGTCGGCGGCGCGGTTGACGTTGACCTGGATGCGCTGGCCCAGCGCGCTGACGGTGTCGGCCAGCCACGCCGGCTTCTCGTCCTCGGGCACCGGCCTGCCGTCCCAGTCCGGCGCGTGCTCGCCCAGCACTTCCGTGAGCTTGATCGGCTCGCCGAAGTTGACCACCACCTGGCCGTAGTTGCTTCGCAGCACCTTGGGAATGCCCATCAGCAGCTGCCAGATCGACTCCTTCTCCTTGGGCTTGCCGGAGAGTTCGTCGAGGTAGCTGTTGCCTTCCATCAGCTTCTCGTAGCCGACGTACACCGGCTGGAACATCACCGGGCGCGTGGGCTGGCGCAGGTAGGCGCGCACGGTCATCGCCAGCGTGCCGCCCTTGGGCGGCAGCAGCCGGCCGGTGCGCGAACGCCCGCCTTCGATGAAGTATTCGATGGAGTAGCCGCCCGAGACCAGCTGCGCCATGTATTCGGAGAACACCGCCGAGTACAGCGCGCTGCCGCGGATGCTGCGGCGGATGAAGAACGCGCCGCCCTTGCGCAGGATGGTGCCCACCACCGGCAGGTTGAGGTTCACGCCGGCCACGATGTGCGGCGGCACGATGCCCTTGGTGTACAGCAGGTAGCTCAGCAGCAGGTAATCCATGTGGCTGCGGTGGCAGGGCACGTAGATCACTTCGTGCCCGGGCGCGGCCTGCTTGAGCTTGTCCAGGTGGTGCACCAGCACGCCACGGTAGATGCGGTTCCACACCGGGGCCAGGATGAAGCTGGCCGAACGCACCACCGGGTGCGAGTAGTCGGCCGCGATCTCGTAGGCGTAGGCGTGCGCCTTCTTCCACGCGTCGCCCAGCGAGCTCTTGTCGCGGCGGGCCTGGTCGGCGATGGCTTCCTTGACCGTTTCGGCGGCGAGCACCGCGTCGACCAGCAGGCGGCGGGTGGACAGGTCGGGGCCGATGACCGCGGCACGGATGCGGTGGAAATGAGTGCGCAGCACGCGCGACAACTTGCGCACGGTGCGTTCGGGTGGGAGGCCTTCCTCCACCTGCTGGCGCAGGCTGACCGGCGGCGAGAAGCGCACCAGGGTGCTGCGGCCGTTGAGGGCAATCGCCATCAGCCGGCGGAAGCGGCCGACCAGGGTCCAGTTCTCGGAGAACAGCACGGAGAACCAGCCGCTCTGCTTGTCCGGGGCGCGGCCGACGAAGATCGAGACGGGCACCAGTTGCACATCCAGCGCGGGGTCGGCGCGGTGCGCCTGCAGCAGGCGCGACAGCGACTCCGAGCGCGTCTTGCCCGACGGCGGTCCGGACGGGGCCAGGGCGCTGGCGTTGCGCCGTGACAGCGCCACGTAGGCGCGCTTGCGGCCCAGCGGGTCGCCCGGCAGTGGCTGCATCGGCGAGGGCAGGCCGTACTCGCGGCAAGCGCGCTCCAGGATCAGCGCGTTGGACAGGCCGTAGTCCTCCAGCACGTAACAGACCGGGCCACCGGTCCATTCGCGCGCGTAGTCGCCGGGCGACTCCGGTTCCACCGTCAGCGTGATCCAGGGCTCCAGCAGGCGACCCAGCAGCCGCGTCCACCACGGGCGGCGCGCGGGGGCCGCCGGCCGCCGCTCGGGCGGTGTCGCGGCGCCCGGGGGCAGCAGGTCGGGCTGGATAGCCCTGTCGTCGCCCGATCCCTGCGGTGAAGCCATGCCGGCCGATGGGGCGTCAGGCGGGAGCCCGTCCGCATCCGTACCGGGCAGGGCGGCGTCTTTCGTCGCAGGGGCCTCGGACGCGCCTGCGGGAGCCGGGCTCCCGTTGCGGGTGGGCTCGGAGTCGGGAAACGGCAGGGGGGTCTGGTTCTGCATCCGCACCATTATGCCGGCATGCCGATGGCGGTCGGCTAGCGGGGGGGCGGAACGGGGGCGCCCGCCGGCGACTTGCCGGCCGCCGCTTCGGACTCCGCGTGGCGCAGCAGGTCAGTCAGGTACCACTGGCCGTCACGACGCTCGGCGCGCACTTCGGCGTCGATCGGGCGCCCGGCCAGCGTGTAGCGAACGCGCAGCCGGGCGGTATCCCCGGTCTGCTGGGCGACCGTGGCGCGGACGCTGTCGAGTGCAGCGTCCAGGTCCAGCTCGTAACTGCGCAGCACGTCCTTGGTGGTGCGGAAGAACGGCCCCAGCCGGCCCAGGGCCTTGTCCATCCCGGCCGTGGCAAAGGCGTCCGGGCCGGCCAACCCGGTGCCCCGGGCGGCCCGGATCAGCTTGGGCAGCGCGGCGCGGGCGCGCTTGCCGTCGGCCAGCGGCGCGCGTTGGCCCCATTGGCTGAAGGCCGCGATCATCTGCATGTAGTGGTCGCGCTCCTCGTCGCTGTACTCCTCGGCGCTGGCCACGTACTTGCCGGCAAACAGGCCGAGGGTCGACGCGGCCGAGCGCAGCTCGCGCTCTGCTCCCGAGAACTGTTGCTTGAAGGTGGCGGTGAGCCGGCGATCGGCGCCCGGTGCGTCCAGCGCCGTGATCATGGGGCTGATGCGGTCGTCCAGCGGCAACTCGGTCAGTGGCCAGATGGTGCGGCCTTCGCGCCACGCATCGCCCAGGCGCGCATGCAGCGCGGGCGGCACCGCGTGGCGCGCGTAGGCGGCCAGGTCGTTGCGGCGCAGGTCCTGCATCAGGCGGGTGAGCGATTCGGCCGGGCCCAAGGGCTGGGCCGGCGGCGGGGGTGGCGCCGGCGCACGCTCGCACCCGGCCAGCAGCAGGGCCAAGGTAAGCATGCTCAGCAGGCGTCGGAACGAGGTCATGGCGGGCGGCTTCCCCAAGTCGCCACCGCATCTTGGCGGTCGGCGCGCGGCGGGACAAGCCAAGCCGGTTCCGGATCGGCCGGATTGCGGACAAGAAAAAGGAGGCCAGAGGCCTCCCTTAAATCCGGCCGGAGCCGGAGGACATCGAGTTGTGGCGCAGTACCGGGCTGCCCCGGACGGAGATCAGCGTACCTGCGCCACAAACTTAATGCAACACTTCATAAAGTGTCACATAAGCTATTGATTTGCATTGCGGTGCTTACGGCGCAATGTCGAGGGCGTTCAACTTGGCCTCGCGGCGGGCGTCCCGCGGCTGGCGCCAATCGTTGTTGAACACGGCCGGCTCCCACGAACCATAACTGGGATTGGGCAGCATCCACCAGCGTTCGCCAAACCAGTCGCCGTATTCCTCGGCGAGCGCGGCGCGGGCGTCGCGGGTGTTGGCCTCGATCTGCACGAAATCGCCGAGCTGGTCGCCGAACTGCATCAGCACGCGGTACTGGCGTCCGGCCAGCTGGCGGCGGCAGTTCTTTTCACTGCCATTCTGCTCACAGCCTTCGACGAAGGTGCCCAGGCCCAGGAACACGTCGTTGCTCGCCACGGGCATGCCCACCGCCTTGAGGTTGGCGATGGTGGCGTCCTGCAGGTGCTCGGCGCGGTTGGACAGGTACAGGATGGTCACGCCCTTGGCGGCGGCCGCCTTGGCGAAGTCGACCACCCCGGGCACGGCCTTGGCCTTCTTCTCGGCCACCCACAGGTCCCAGCTGAGGTCCTCGAATTCCTTGCCGTTGCGCACCAGGCGGGCCTGGTAGGGCGAGTTGTCCAGCACCGTTTCGTCCACGTCCATGATCACGGCGGGCTTCAGGCCGGTGGCGGCATTGGCGCGCTCGCCGGGCACCAGCGCATCCCAATGGCGCTCCTTCAGCGCGGCATCGAGGTGGTCGGCGGCGGCACGGTAGAGCGAGGTGGTGGTGGCGCCGTACTCGGCCGAGCGCTGCATCCACAGCACGGCGTTGAGGTTGTCGTGTGCGGGCGCGCGGTCTGCCGGTGCGGGCGCGGTCTTCGCGACGGCTGCGGCGGGTTTGGCCGGGAAGGTGAAGCGGCGGCCGGTGAATTCGTCCACCCGGATAGGTTCGACGTCCAC
>CBFGOS010000166.1:0-5432 GCA_965650425.1 uncultured Lysobacter sp.
CTTGATCAGGCGCAGCAGCTCCATGCCGGCCGACACCACCTGGCCCGGCTGCACCAGGCGCTTGCTGATGAGGCCGTTCGCCGGCGCGCGCAGATCGGCGAAGCTGCGGCGCAGGGCGGTGGAGTCACGGGCGGCGCGGGCGGTGCCGAGGCGTGCCTCGGCTTGCGTGCGCGCGGCGCGCAACTCGTCCAGCTGCATCGCGCTGATGAACTTGTCGCCGGCCAGGTTCTCGCCGCGCGCGACGTTGGCGCGGGCGAGGGCGGCGCCCGCTTCCGCTTCGCGCAGGGCGGCGTTGGCCTGCACCAGGTCGGCGTCGAGCATGCGGTGGTCCAGGGTCAGCAACACCTGGCCCCGGCGCACCTGCTGGCCCACGTCGACCGCCAGCCGGGTCACGCGCAGCCCGGACAACTCCACCCCCAATTGCACCTCTTCCACCGCGGCCACCGGGCCCGACACCGTGATTGCGCGGGGCAATGTTCGCGATTGGGGACTGGCCACGGTGACGGCCTGCGCGGACGCGCCGCGGGCCTTGGCATCGGCCGATTCGTCGGCGCCCTGCTGGCAGGCCGCCAGGCCCAGCGCCAGCGCGGCGATCAGGGAGAGCGTGCGGAGCGATGCGGCCACGGGCGTTCCATCAGGGGTGGAGGACGCCAAGTGTACCGACAGGTACAGGAATTAGCTGAACCCGGCCGTCACCGGGTCGGCAGCCCGAAGAAGGCACGTGCGGCGGCCGTGCTGTGCGCGGCGGTTGACGCCACGTCCTCGCCGCGGTCGCGTGCCAGTTCCTCGACGATGTGCGCGAGGTACATCGGCTCGTTGCGCCGGTGGCTGGGCTGCGGCTTAACCGTGCGCGGCAGCAGGTACGGCGCATCGGTCTCGATCATCAGCCGGTCGGCCGGGATGTGCTTGACCAGCTCGCGCAGGTGCAGGCCGCGGCGTTCGTCGCACAGCCAGCCGGTGATGCCGACGTACCAGTCCTGGTCGAGGTAGTCGAACAGCTCCTCGCGCGTGCCGGTGAAGCAGTGCACCACGGCTGGCCCCAGGCGCCCCTCGAAGTTCTTCATCATCGCCATGAAGTCGTCGTGGGCGTCGCGCTGATGCAGGAACAGCGGCTTGCCGGTGTCCACGCCGATCTGCAGTTGCATCTCGAACGCGCGCCGCTGGGCGGGGCGCGGGGAGAAATCGCGGAAATAGTCCAAGCCGCATTCGCCGACCGCGACGACTTCGGCGTGGGCGTGCAGCGCGCGCATCTCCGCATCGCACTCGGCGGTGTACTCGATGGCGTGGTGCGGGTGTACGCCGGCGGTGGCGAACAGCTCGCCCGGGTGGGCGCGCGCCAGTTCCAGCGCCTGCGGTGAATGCTCGCGGCTGGCGCCGGTGATCACCATCTGCGCCACGCCAGCCGCACGCGCACGTTGCAGCACCGCGTCGCGGTCGTGTTCAAAGGATTCGTGGGTGAGGTTGGCGCCGATGTCGATCAATTCCATCGGCCAATTTTAGGCCATCGACACGGGAGGGGTCGTCTGCTGCCTCCTTTTCCCCCATCACCGTGTCAGAGGCTGGGGTGTGCGCGGGGTGTTGCGAAGAAGCCGGCCATGGATGGCCGGCGGCGCGACTCGCGGCAGGATGCCGCGACGGAGCGCCGTAGCGATGCCCCACGCACACCCCAGCCGTCCGACGCCCCGAACCCCCCGTATCCTAGTCAGCGTGACAACCCCCACCTTCCCCATCGACGCACTGCTGCCGCAGATCCGCGACAGCCTCCAGCACCACCCACGGCTCGTCCTTGAAGCCCCGCCCGGTGCCGGCAAAACCACCCAGGTGCCGCCGGCGCTGCTGGACGCGCCCTGGTTGCAGGGCCGCAAGATCGTGATGCTTGAACCACGGCGCGTGGCCGCGCGCGCGGCGGCCACGTTCATGGCGCGCCAACGCGGCGAGCAGCCGGGAGAGACGGTCGGGTACCGCATCCGCTTCGAGAACAAGGTCGGCCCGAATACGCGCATCGAGGTGGTGACCGAGGGCATCCTCACCCGCATGCTGCAGGACGACCCGATGCTGGAAGGCGTGGGCGCGCTACTGTTCGACGAATTCCACGAGCGCCACCTCAGCGCGGATCTGGGCCTGGCCCTGGCGTTGGACGTGCAGGTCGGCCTGCGCGAAGACCTGCGCATCGTGGTGATGTCGGCCACGCTCGATGGCGAACGGCTGGCCGCATTCCTCGACGCACCGCGCCTGAGCAGCGCCGGCCGCAGCTACCCGGTGTCGATCGCGCACTTTCCCGCACGCCGCGACGAGGTGCTGGAGCCCCAGGCGCGGCGCGCGATCGAGCACGCGGTGACACAGCACCCGGGCGACGTGCTGGTGTTCCTGCCGGGCCAACGCGAGATTGCACGCGTGGACGCAGCGCTCGCCGCCAGCGACGCACTGCGCGGGATCGACGTGTTGGCGCTGCACGGCGAACTGCCGGTGGAGCAGCAGTCGCGCGTGCTGCAGCCCGATCCGGACGGCCGCCGCCGCGTGGTGCTGGCCACCAACGTCGCCGAGTCCAGCGTGACCCTGCCGGGCGTGCGGGTGGTGGTCGACAGCGGGCTCGCGCGCGAGCCGCGCTACGACCCCAACAGCGGTTTTCCACGCCTGGACGTGGTGAACATCGCCCAGGCCTCGGCCGACCAGCGTGCCGGACGCGCGGGCCGCGTGGCGGAAGGCTGGGCGTACCGCCTCTGGCCCGAGTCGCAACGGCTGGAGCCGCAGCGTCGCCCGGAGATCGCGCAGGTGGAGCTGGCAGGCCTCGCGCTCGAGTTGGCCGCTTGGGGCAGCACGCAATTACGTTTCGTCGATGTACCGCCGAGCGGCGCGATGGCGGCCGCGCGCGAGCTGCTGCAGCGCTTGGGCGCGCTAGCGACCGAAGCGCCTGGCACCGCGCGCGCAACCGCCGCCCACGCCCTGGCGGCGCAGGCCTTGCCGGCAATCACGCCGCTCGGCCGTCGCATGCTCGCGCTGGGCACGCACCCGCGCCTGGCCGCGATGCTGCTCGCCGCGAACACGGCTGAAGCGCGCGCACTGGCCTGCGACCTTGCCGCGCTGCTGGAGGCGCGCGACCCGCTTCGCGGCGGTCCGGGGGGCTCGCGCTCCGATGCACTCGCGGACCGCTGGCAGGCGTTGGCCGCATTCCGCGAGGGGCGCCTGCCAGCCAATGCATCCCGATCGGCGCTGGCCGCGCTCGACCAGGCCGCGCGCCAGTGGCGTCGTCGATTGCGCGTGGACGCGCCGCCGCGTGCCGGCCACCCCGCCCACGCACTGGGCGACCTGTTGCTGCACGCCTTTCCCGACCGCATTGCGCGGCAACACCCCAGCGATCCGTATCGCTATCCGCTGGCCAATGGCCGCAGCGCCAGGCTGTTCGACGACAGCGCGCTCTACGGCGAGCGGTGGCTGGTGATCACCGAGCTGCGTGACGAAGCCCGCGACGCGCGCGTCCTGCGTGCCGCACCGCTGGACGAGGCGGTGCTGCAACGCGACTTCCCCGAACGCTTCGTCACCGAGGACCGCGTGCTGTGGGACGCGAACGTGCGCGGTATAGCGGCCGTGCGAGAAACGCGTTTCGATCGCATCGTGCTGTCCAGCAAGCCGCTCGCCAAGCCCGATCCGGCGCGCTATGCGGACGCGCTGGTCGATGCCGTTCGCCAGCTCGGACTGGACGCATTGCCGTGGACCGAGGGCCTGCGCCAGTGGCGCGCGCGCGTGCGCTGCTTGCGGGCGTGGTACCCGGAGCTGGCCGACGGCGAGGCATCGCTGCCGGATCTGTCAGACGCCACCTTGTTGGCCACGCTGGAGGATTGGCTGAAGCCGGCATTGAGCGGCAAGACGCGCCTGGACGCGTTGGACGAACAGGCCTTTGGCGAGGCGCTCAAGTCCTCTTTGCCGTGGGCGCTGCGCCAACGCATCGACACGTTGGCCCCGACCCGCATCACCGTGCCCTCGGGCATGGAGCGCCGCATCGACTACACGTGGGATGACGCGCTCACCGATTCGGCCGGTGACACTGTCGGCGGGCCGCAGCCGCCGGTGCTGGCGGTAAAACTGCAGGAACTGTTCGGCCTGGCCGACACCCCGCGCGTGGCCGAGGGCCGGGTGCCGGTCACGCTGCACCTGCTGTCGCCGGGCGGTCGACCGCTGCAGGTCACGCAGGACCTGAAGGGCTTCTGGGAACGCACCTACCCCGAGGTGAAAAAGGAAATGAAGGGGCGGTATCCCAAGCATCCCTGGCCGGATGACCCGTGGACGGCCATCGCGACCCACCGCGCCAAGCCGCGTGGCACCTGAACCGATGCCCTACCGCAGCCGCACGCGCCGCGGCCCGCTCACGCGACCGCAACGGGTGCATGCGGAGACTGCCCGGCATGATCCAACTTCGGAGAACGCCCTCGTGAACGCCCTCAATTCCCTCCCCGATCGCGCACTGGGCCTGGCCAACGCCGTGGGCGATGGCCTCAAGCAGGCGCTGCCTGCCGCGGACAAGTGGCTGCAGACCGGCGCCAAGCTGGGCGCATTGAAGGGCGGGGCCCGCGTGGCCACCGCGCTGGTGCGCCGCCACCCGATGATCGCGGCGGCGACGGTCGCCAGTGCGGGCCTGCTCTGGTACGCCGCGCGCCGCAAGGCCCGCGAGGCCGAGGCCAATGCGCCCATCGAAGGCAGTGCCCGCCGCGTGGAAGCGAAGAAGCCCGGCACGCGCAAGGCGCGTACCTCGACGCGCAGCCGACGCAGTTCGTCGACCACGCAGGACTGACGGCCAACGCAAGCGGAACGCGGCCTCAGCGAAACGACGGCCTGCGCGGCATGACCGCGCAGGCCGCACCGGTGGCGCCGGTCTACGGCGTCAGGCCGGCACTTCGGGAAGTTCGATCACGAAGCGCGCGCCCCCGCGGGTCCGTGCTTCGTACCAAAGCTGGCCGCCGGCGGATTCGATGATCTGCTTCGCCAAGGAAAGTCCCAGCCCGCTGGAGATCGTGTCCTCCGGGTCGGCTTGCAGGCGCGTGAACGGCTTGAACAGCTCCCGTTGGCGCGACGGCGGAATGCCCGGCCCCCGGTCGGCCACGACCAACCGCCAGAAACCCGGTGCGCCGCGTTGCGCCGCCAGTGACAGCGGCGCATTCGGCGCGTACTTCATGGCGTTGGTGACCAGGTTCTCGCTGACCTGGCGCAGCACCCGCTCGTCGATGGCCACGTGCGCGGCTTCCGCTGGCGGAATGACCGTCGGGGTGATGCCGCGGGCCTCCAGCTGCATCTCGTAACGCTCCATCAGCCAATCCAGGGTAGCGCCCAGGTCGGCGCGCGCGTTCGCATGCGGGTTCGTGCCGCCACGCGCGCGACTTTCCAGGTAGTTACGGATGTAGCCGAGCGCGTCCTGCGCGCTCTCGTGGATCATGCGCAGG
>CBFGOS010000167.1:0-5419 GCA_965650425.1 uncultured Lysobacter sp.
CGCTTCCTCGATAACGCTGTCGAAGTGGACGTGGATGTCATCGCGGACAAGGACGGCAACGTGCTGGTCGGCGGCGTCATGGAGCACATCGAAGAGGCCGGCGTCCACTCTGGCGACTCGTCCTGCTCGTTGCCGCCGTACTCGCTGACCCCGGCCGTGCAGGAAAAGCTGCGGGCGCAGGTGGTGGCCTTGGCCAAGGCACTCAACGTCGTTGGCCTGATGAACACCCAGTTCGCGATCACCTTCGACGAGCAGGGCAACGACACCGTCTACCTGATCGAGGTGAACCCGCGTGCCTCGCGCACGGTGCCGTTCGTCTCCAAGGCGACGGGCATGGCGCTGGCCAAGATCGCCGCGCGCTGCATGGTCGGCCAGACGCTGGCGGAGCAGGGCGCCACCAAGGAAATCATTCCGGACTACTACTCGGTCAAGGAAGCGATCTTCCCGTTCGCCAAGTTCCAGGGCGTGGATCCGATCCTCGGGCCGGAGATGCGCTCCACCGGCGAGGTGATGGGCGTGGGCCGCAACTTCGGCGCCGCCATGGCGCGTGCACAGGAAGCCGGCGGCATCAAGGCGCTGCAGCCGGGCAAGGTTTTCATCTCGGTGCGCGACCCGGACAAGCAGCGCGTGCTGCCGGTGGCGCAGGACCTGGTCCAGCGCGGTTACACGCTGGTTGCGACCAGCGGCACCCACGCGTTCCTGACGGAGCAGGGCCTGGCGTGCGAGCGCATCAACAAGGTCACCGAGGGCCGTCCGCACATCGTGGACCTGATCAAGAACGGCGAGATCGTGTACATCATCAATACGACCGAGGGTCGCCAGGCGATCAACGACTCGTTCTCGATCCGCCGCGAGGCGTTGCAGCAGCGTTTGACGTACTCGACGACGGTGTCGGGTGCCCGCGCGCTGGTCAACTCGCTGGACTACCGTGGCACCGGCCCGGTGTGGTCGCTGCAGGAGTTGCATGCCGAGGTGCAGGGCGCGACCTGAGCATCGCCGGGTTAGCCGTCGGCACCCAACGTGCCGACGGCCAGCCCTGGCGTAGCTTTTTGCGCGTCATCGAACCGGGGCCGGGACGCCGTGCCGACACGTGGCGCACGCCACGATCGGTGCGAGCTGGACTTACGGCAGGGCACTCGGCCCGCTGGAGCCATCGTAGGGGCGCGGGCTGACGCCCCGCCGCCTTCCGTGCACAATCAGAACCTGTGCCGCGGGCGCCCCGCCCGCGGAGTCATTGGACGAAACGCGCTGGCGCATGCGCCGGCTCGAGGATTTTTTGCAATGCGAGCACCCATCACCATGAAGGGCGCGCAACGACTGCGCGCCGAGCTGGAAGAACTCAAGTCGGTCAAGCGTCCTGCGGTGATCAATGCCATCGCGGAAGCGCGCGCGCACGGCGATCTCAAGGAAAACGCCGAGTATCACGCCGCCCGCGAACAGCAGGGTTTCATCGAGGGCCGCATCAAGCAACTCGAGGCTGAGTTGTCACACGCTCAGGTGATCGACGTCGCATCACTGAATGCAGGCTCCCGCGTCGTGTTTGGCGCCACCGTGGAGCTGGCGGACGTGGACACGGACGAGGCCAAGACCTACCAGATCGTGGGGGACCTGGAAGCCGACATCAAGCAGGGCTGGATTGCGATTTCCTCGCCGGTGGCCCGCGCGTTAATTGGCAAGCACGAGGGTGACGCCATCACCATCGAGGCGCCGGGCGGAACCCGCGAGTACGAGATCGTCGCGGTACGTTACCTCGGCTGATCCATGCGCACGGCGACGCTCCTGCTGCCCGCCCGCGCCCGACTGGCGCAGCAGCGCTTGCCGCAAGCGCTGGCGGTGCGCCTGGCACAGGCCGAGCGTGTCGTCGATGCGACGCAGGGACATGGATTGGGACCGGTGGGGCGGGTCGTGGATGTGCTTCCACGCACTTGGCCGGTGGCCGCCGCCACGCGGCAGCGTGATGTGGGCGACGCAGCCGGCGCCACGTGGCTGCGTGCGGATCCAGCTTACGTACGCCCGGACATCAATGGAGCACGCCTGCTGGCACACGGTCCGGCGCTGGCGCTGGAGGCCGCAGACGTGGACGCGTTCCTGCCCGCGCTGCGGCCCCTTTTTGGCGACGCGGGTGTTCCGATCGACGCCCCTGATCCGTCGCGCTGGTACCTGCGCCTGCCCGCTGGCGCGAAGTGGCCCGCTTTCGTGCCCCCCGAGATGGCCCTGGGAGACGATGTCTTCGACCACTTGCCCGGTACCTCGGCCGATGAGGCCGCCGAAGGCCGTCGCTGGCGTGCGTTGTTGAGCGAAGCCCAAGTGCTGCTGCACAACCATCCACACAACGCCGAGCGGTTGGCGCGGGGATTGGCCCCGGTGAATTCCGTGTGGTTCTGGGGCGCGGGTGTCCTGCCGGGCTCCGTGCAAACGGGGTATGCCAGCGTCGCCACCGATGACGATGGATTGCACGCGATGGCTTTGCTGGCGGGAGCCGCAGCGGTCGCTCTGCCCACCAGGTGGGCGTCTGAGGCAAGCGCCAGCTTGGGCAGCAGTGAGCGTGCAGATTCTGCATTGTTCGATCTTCGTCACGCACGTGACCTGGCGGCTCTGGAGCGCGACTGGCTGGCTCCGCTGTATGCCGATCTACTCGCAGGCCGCTTGCAGCGCGCGACGCTCGATTTCGCGGACGGACTCGCCTTCGTCCTGACACCGGGTCAGCGCTGGCGATTCTGGCGCCGCGCCCTGGGATCCCTCGACGCATGACGCCGAGCTCGAAGCTACGCCGTCGGCCGGACGTTGAGGCTGGCGAATGGCCGGAACGTATTCCGGCGCTGTTGCAGCGGGTTTACGCCGCCCGGGGTGCGGCCAGCATCGAACAGGCCCAACCGCGCCTCATGCAGTTGTTGCCGCCGGAGTTGTTGGGTGGGCTGGACGCTGCCACGGCGCTTCTCGCGGAGGCCATCGCACGGGACCGCCATATCGTCGTGGTCGGGGACTTCGACTGTGACGGTGCCACCGCTTGCGCAGTGGGTGTTCGTGGCCTGCGGATGCTTGGGGCACGGCGCGTGTCGCACGCGGTGCCCAACCGCATCGTGCATGGTTACGGACTTTCGCCTGCACTGGTGGAAGAACTTGCTGCGCTCCAGCCGGACCTGATTGTCACCGTGGACCATGGCATTGCCTGCCATCCGGGCATCGAAGCCGCCAAGTCCCGGGGCTGGCAGGTGCTGGTGACCGACCACCACCTGCCGGGGGAGACGCTGCCGCCCGCCGATGCCATCGTCAATCCCAACCTGCGAGGGGATGCCTTCCCGAGCAAGGTCATGGCGGGTGTCGGGGTCATCTTCTACGTACTGCTGGCGCTGCGCCGCCGCCTTCGCGACAGCGGGGTGGTTTCCGGTACCGGGCCAGACCTCGGCACGCTGCTGGACCTGGTGGCTGTCGGCACCGTCGCGGACCTGGTGCCGCTGGACCCCAACAACCGTGCGATGGTGGCGGCAGGACTGCGCCGGCTGCGCGCGGGGCAAGCCTGCGCTGGCTTGCAGGCCCTGATCGAAGTCGCGCAGCGTGATCCCGCGCGACTCACCTCCGCCGACATCGGTTACGCCATCGGCCCGCGCATCAATGCAGCCGGGCGTCTGGAAGACATGGCGCTCGGCATCGAGTGCCTGCTGACCGACGATCTGGGCCAAGCCCGAGGCATGGCGGCCACCCTGGATGCCATCAATGGCGAGCGCCGTAGCCGACAACATCAGATGACCGATGAGGCAGCCGCGGCGGTGGCGCGCGTAGCGCTCGCCGACGGCGCCGTGCCCGCATCGCTGTGCCTGTTCGACGCCGAGTGGCACCCGGGCGTGGTGGGCCTGGTGGCCTCCAAGATCAAGGAGCGCGTGCACCGTCCGGTTGTCGCGTTCGCTCCGGCAGAGCCGGGCAGCACGATGCTGCGTGGCTCGGCGCGCTCCATTCCCGGTTTTCACATCCGCGACGCGATTGCCGACGTAGACAGCCGGTATCCGGGGCTGATTGAACGCTTCGGCGGCCATGCGATGGCGGCCGGCCTGTCTCTTCGGGCCGACGCGCGTCCTGCGTTTGAAGCGGCCTTCCGCGAGCGGGCCGAAGCCATGCTGACGCCCGAACTGCTGGAGGTCGACGTGCTCTCGGACGGCCCGCTGGCACCCACGGACTTCTCGCGTGCGAGCGCGGAGGCACTGCGGGACGGCGGCCCGTGGGGTCAAGGGTTTCCGGAGCCGCAGTTCGATGGCGAATTCGAGGTGCTGCAATGGCGGGTCGTTGGTGAACGTCACCTCAAGCTCGAGCTGGGACACGCCGGCCGCCGCCTGAACGCGATCGAGTTCGGCGGCTGGACCGGCCATCCACCACAATCACGGGTGCGCATTGCCTACCGCCTGGAGCCGGACGATTACCGGGGCGGCGACGCCGTGCAACTGGTAGTGACGTACCGCGAGCCGGCTTGACCCTGGCGCGGCCCCCTGAGAGGGCCTGCGGCTTGCTAGAATTGCGGGTTCATCACCGCACGACCAAAACGGACACCCAGCATGATCGAGCTGAATCCCGTCCGCCAGCGAATCGCCGACCTTCGGGAACGGCTGGATTCGCTGAGGGGGTATCTTTGACTTCGATGGCAAGGTTGAACGCCTCGAAGAAGTAAACCGCGAACTGGAAAGCCCCGACGTCTGGAACGACGCCGAGCGGGCCCAGGCGCTGGGGCGCGAGCGCGCCTCGCTGGACAAGGTAGTCACGGGCATCCGTACCCTGACCGACGGCCTCGTGGGCGCCAATGAGCTGCTCGAGCTGGCCGAAATGGAGAACGACGAGGGCACCGCGCTGGCCGTGGTGGACGACGTTGACCGCTACGCCAAGGATGTGGAGAAGCTGGAGTTCCAGCGCATGTTCTCCGGCAAGATGGACTCGGCCAACGCCTTCATCGACATCCAGGCCGGCGCCGGTGGCACCGAGGCCCAGGACTGGGCGGAAATCCTGCTGCGCATGTACCTGCGCTGGTGCGAATCGCGCGGCTGGAAGACCGAGCTGATGGAAGCCAGCGGCGGCGACGTCGCCGGCATCAAGTCGGCGACCGTCCGCGTCGAAGGCGACTTCGCCTATGGCTGGCTGAAGACCGAGACGGGCGTGCACCGCCTGGTGCGCAAGTCGCCGTTCGACTCCGACAACCGTCGACATACCTCGTTCACCTCGGTGTTCGTGTCGCCGGAGGTTGATGACAGCTTCGAGATCGACATCAATCCCGCCGACCTGAAGACGGACGTCTACCGCTCGTCCGGCGCGGGCGGCCAGCACGTCAACAAGACCGAATCGGCGGTGCGCATCACGCACGTTCCGACGGGCATTGTCGTTGCCTGCCAGACCGGCCGCAGCCAGCACCAGAACCGCGACAACGCGATGAAGATGCTGG
>CBFGOS010000168.1:0-5390 GCA_965650425.1 uncultured Lysobacter sp.
GCCATGCCGCGGCTGGTGCTGCAGCCGCTGCTGGAGAACGCCGTGCTGCACGGCATCTCGCGCTTGCCGGAGGGGGGCGCGGTGGAAATCGCGCTCTCGGTGGAGGGCGACGAACTGTTGGTGCGGGTGCGCAACCCGGCCCCGCCGCCGCGCGAGCGGGATGGCCATGGCGCCCAGCACGCTCAGGCCAACATCGGCCAGCGCCTGCGTTACCACTATGGCCCCCGCGCCCGGATGACCGCGCGCTGGGAGGCAGACTACTATCTGTGTGAACTGCGCGTGCCACTGGGGGGCGGGACGCGCACCGGATGAAGGGGATGCCGATGCGCGTGATCATCGCCGACGACGAACCGCTGGCCCGCGAGCGCCTGCGCGGGCTGCTGGCCGACATCAGCGACGTGGAGCTGGTCGCCGAGGCCGCCGACGGCCAACAGGCACTGCATGCGTGCGCGGAGCTCAACCCGGACCTGGTACTGCTGGACATCGCCATGCCCGGCATCGACGGGTTGGAGGCCGCGCGCCACCTCTCGGCGTTCGAGCCGCGCCCCGCGGTGGTGTTCTGCACCGCGTATGACGCCCATGCGCTGTCCGCATTCGAGGCCGAGGCCATCGACTACCTGGTCAAGCCGGTGCGCCCGGAGCGGCTGGCCGCGGCACTGCAGCGCGTGCGCACGTTCGCTGCCGGCCGCCAGCAGTCCGCCACCGCCAGCGACGGCCGACGCCGAAGCCACCTGTGCGCGCGCCTGCGCGGCAGCCTGCGCCTGATCCCGATCGAGGACGTGCACTACCTGCAGGCTGAGGAAAAGTACGTGGTGGTGCACCACGCGCGCGGCGAGGACCTGATCGAGGAGTCGCTGAAGTCGCTGGAAGAGGAGTTTGGCGACCGCTTCGTGCGGATCCACCGCAATTGCCTGGTGGCCCGACACGAGATCACCGAGCTGCGTCGTGCGCCCGACGGCCACACCCACGCAGTGCTGCGTCACGGCCGGCAACCGCTGGAGGTCAGCCGGCGGTGCGTGGCGCAACTGCGGGAAACGCTGAAGCACCTGTAGGGATGGCAATCTGGCCGGGGCCCTTGGGCTTCAGCCGTGGGGCGTGACGTCATGCCAAGCCACACCGCGCCGCCCGATGGCCGATAATGGCGGGATGAAGACCCTGCGCATCGCCACTCGCAAAAGCCCGCTCGCCCTATGGCAGAGCGAGCATGTCGCCGCCCGCCTGCGCGCCGCGCATCCCGGCCTGGAGGTGGTGCTGGTGCCGATGAGCACGCGCGGCGACGAGGTGCTGGACCGCTCGTTGGCGGCGATCGGCGGCAAGGGCCTGTTCCTGAAGGAACTCGAGCTGGCCATGCAGCGCGGCGAGGCTGACTGTGCGGTGCACTCGCTCAAGGACGTGCCGATGGAGCTGGAGCCGGGCTTCGCCTTGCCGGCCATCCTGGAGCGTGCCGACCACGCGGACGCCTTCGTCAGCAACCATTTCGCCGACATTGCCGCGTTGCCGCAGGGCGCGCGCGTGGGCACGTCATCGTTGCGGCGCCAAGCGCAGTTGCGTGCGTTGCGTCCCGACCTGCAATTGCTGGACCTGCGCGGCAACGTCAACACGCGCCTGGGCAAGCTGGACGCGGGCGACTACGACGCCATCGTGCTGGCGTGCGCGGGCCTGGCGCGCCTGGGCTTCGAATCGCGCATCCGCGCGCGGCTCGACGCGCCGCAGTGGCTGCCCGCGCCGGCACAGGGCGCGATCGCCATCGAAACACGCGATGACGATGCCGACGTGCAGGCGCTGTGCGCGGTGCTCGACCACGCGCCGACCCGCACCTGCGTATCGGCCGAGCGGGCCATGAACCTGGCGCTGCACGGCAGTTGCCATGTGCCGGTGGCCGCCTACGCCGTGCTGGTGGGCGAACGCGTGCAGCTGGAAGGCGCGGTGGGCTCGGCCACCGATGGCACCGTCGTACGTGCGCGCGGCGAAGGCGCGGCCGATGCGCCGGCGTTGCTGGGCCACGACGTGGCACACACGCTGCTGGCGCAGGGCGCACGCGCGTTGCTCGACGCGGCCGACTGACGCGCGCTGCTGCGCGCCATCGCGGTCAAAACCGCCTACGGATCCCCAGCCAGCCCTCGGCGGTCTGCATGGCGTCGTCCTCGGGCCGATGGCGGATCACCGCATCGGTTTCCAGGGTCCATTCCGGCCACAGCGCCACGTCCAGCCCGATCGACTGCTTGACGAAGGTGTCGTTGCGCCCTGCCTCGAACTGGATCCGCTGCGTCCATTGGGCGCGCTCGCCCAGGCGCTGGCCGACGCGCAGCTCGCCGCGGAATACCGGGCCTGCCTCGCGCACGCCATCGTCATGCAGGGGGGCCAGGCGATAGCCCGCGCCCAGGACAAGGCCGACCCGCGTGTCGCCGTCGCGCAGGGCGTCATAACCGTATGCGGTGCCTACGCGGAAGTGGTCGGCGTAATGGCTGGACGCGTCGCGCGGAGTGGCGGGTGCGCTCAGCGCGCCACGGCTGCGACTGCCAGGCAAACTCAGCGGGCGGCGGGGCGCCGTTTCCAGTCGTGGCTTGTTCGCATCGCCGGCCAGCCGCCAGCCACCGTCGCCGCACTGCGTGGAATAGCAGGGCAGGCGCAGGTGCGCCGGATCGCTGGCGAGCGCCATCAATGCGGGCTCGCCGCCGTACACCGGCGTGGGAAAGGACACGAACGGGCCCGTGAGCAGGGCCAATCCGACGGCACCAAGCATGCTCATGCAACGCGAGGGAGTGGCCTTGGATTATGCCAAACCCCGGACACGCGCCATCCGTGACCGCATTCGCAGCATTTCCGCGCCATGCGGGTCTCAGTAGTACAGGGCGACGACGTGGCGCGCCTGGGCGAAGAACAGCCACCGCTCGACGGCGGCGCCCAGCAGCGAGGACAACGCCGCCAGCACCAGCAACCCCGGCGTGGCAGCCGCCAGGGGATGCATCAGCAGCAGGCAGAGCGCCGGCACCGCCCCGAACAGCGTCGCAGCGAAAACGCGCAACACATGGCCGTGTTTGCGCGCCACCACGAAGACCATTTCGCGGGTGACGTAGTTGGCTTCAGTGTGCGGGCGCTCGAACACGCTGGGCGCGCGTGCGGGCAGTCCGAGTGCGTCCCCACGGCTGACCGGTAGCGGTGCGGTGTCGATCGCGCGCCAGTAGGCCAGCTTCAGCAACAGCAGCGCAGTCGCCATGGCCAGCAGTGCCCAACCCCCGGGTGAGGCACGGCCGGCCAACGCCAATATGGCCTGGTCGAGCAGTCCGCCGGTGAGCAGCGCGAAGCCAAGGTAGCCCGGCAGCACCAATGGCTGGCGCCAGGCCGGAATCGGCTTGAGCGAGGCGTAGATCATCGCGGTGCACACCACGGTGACCAGGCTGCCGATCACCAGCAGTGCGGCCATCATCGACAGGGCCAACGCCGGAACCGCGCTCACGCCTTGGCCCGTCGGGTCGAACTGGCGCGCCGCCACCAGCGCTCCGAGCAAGCCGGCCGGCAGCATCGTCGCCATCGCCGCCACGCCTTCGCGCGACAGCCACGACGTGCGCCACTGCGAAAAGGCCCGCCAGGCGCGTGCGGGTTTGCCCAGGTGCGCCAGCGAGGCGAGCAGGCCCGCGACGACCAGCAGGCCACCCAGCGTAAATCCGATGAGCCAGAGGCCGGCGTCGGCCCGGGCCACGCCGCCCAGGGCCAGGCGCAGCCCCAGCCAGCACCACAGGCCGTACCCGGCACCCGAGAGCGTGGTGAAGACGATGACGGAGAAGGCGGGATGCATGGGATCAGTCGGCCCGGAAGGGAGGGCGAATGTGGCGCGTTGCGGACAACTCGAGTACCGCCGGCTTCATCGTGACAGCACCCGGTCCAGCCAGCGCAGCACGCCGGGCAGTTGTCCGGTGTCCAGTGTTTCCTCCGGGGCCTCGGTGGCCGTGCGGCGGGATCGCGGCGGCAGGTACTTGTTGGTAGGCCGGTAGCCCAGCTCCGGCATCAGGTCGACGCCGCCCCGCTCCGCGACCAGCTTCGATACCGCCGATTCCGGATCGCCGAGGTCGCCAAAATGGCGCGCGCGGGTGGGGCAGGCCTGCACGCAGGCCGGTTGGCGCTCGGCTTCGTCCAGGTGTTCGTTGTAGATGCGGTCGATGCACAGCGTGCATTTCTTCATCACGCCTTCGACGTGGCTGTACTCGCGCGCGCCATAGGGACACGCCCACGAGCACAGTTTGCAGCCGATGCACTTGTCCTCATCGACCAGCACGATCCCGTCCTCGGCGCGCTTGTAGCTGGCGCCGGTCGGGCACACGGTGACGCACGCCGGCTGCTCGCAGTGCAGGCACGAGCGCGGGAAATGCAGGGTCATCGCCGGTTGCGCGGCCGTCGGTGGCGGCGACACGGAGCAGGCGGTGGGGTTGGCCAGTGACGCAGATGCTGTCGCGGGCCGCAGTGTGCGATGCGCATCGGGATCGGGTGCCGGCGCGGTGAAGTCCGTCGCCGCCAGCTCATAGCTGTGCACCCGGTTGAACCACACGCCCGACGGTTCCTTGCCGAAGGGCTGCTCGTCGGTGAGCGGCGCGGCGAACCCACCGGCGTTCCACTCCTTGCAGCTCACCGCGCAGGCATGGCAGCCCACGCAGGTGTCCAGGTCAATGACCAGCCCGAGCTTCTTCGCCGACGGTGGCGGCAATGCGGTCACGGCCGGTCCCGCTTGCCGCCCTTGAGCAGCCACAGGCCCAGCACGAACAGCGCCAGTGCGCCCAGCAGCGTGGGCAAGAGGCCAAGGAACAGCGCCGCGAGCGATGCCGGCGCCTGGTCCGTGGCAACGCCGACCGGGTCGATCACCCCGTAGCCCAGCAGCACCACCACGGCAAAGCCCAGGGCCATGCACAACCAGCCGGCGAAGCGGCGTCCATCGTTCATTGCTTGTCTCCGTGTGCGGGTGCGGTTCGGCGGAAGCTGGCGCCGTAGCGCAATGGCGCATTGTCCGCGCTGCCGTACGGCAGTGGCGCGAATTGCGGTGCGCCGGTGCCGGACACGGCGGCCTTGGCGATGCGCACGCGCAGGTCGAACCACGCGGCCTGGCCCGTCACCGGGTCGGCGTTGGCGTAGTCGCCGCGCGGGGTGATGTCGCTGATCAGGTGGTTGAGCAGGAAGCCCTTGCCTGCCTCCGGCGCGTCCTGTGCCAGCCGCCACGCGCCCTTGCGCTTGCCGATGGCATTCCACGTCCATACCGTGTCGGGCTGCACGTTGGCGGCCAGCTTGGCCTGCACGGTGATGGTGCCGTGGTGCGAGGTCACCGTGATCCAGTCGTCATCGGCAATGCCATGGCGCGTGCCGGTATCCGGATGCAGGAACAGCACATTGCGCGTCGCGATCTG
>CBFGOS010000169.1:0-5340 GCA_965650425.1 uncultured Lysobacter sp.
AACGCATGCGCCGGCGGTGGATCGGCAGACTGGGCGCCGTCACCCCTATCCAGATCTGAAACACAAAAAAGGCGGCCAGTGGCCGCCTTTTCATTCAATTAGTTACCGCAATTACTTCATGCGGTAGGTGATGCGACCCTTGGTCAGGTCGTAGGGGGTCATCTCCACCTTCACCTTGTCGCCGGTCAGGATGCGGATGTAGTTCTTGCGCATGCGACCGGAGATGTGGGCGATGATTTCGTGCCCGTTTTCGAGGCGCACTCGGAACATGGTGTTCGGAAGGGTTTCCGCCACCGTGCCCTCGAATTCGATCACGTCGTCTTTTGCCATGTGTTCCCTGAGTGTTGCGAAGGGCGGCCTATTCACGGCCGCGAAGCCCAGCATTCTGCCATGTTGCCAAGGCTGGCGCAAAAGGCGGGATTCGGGGGTTCAGTTTCGGCCGGCAAGTTCAGCGGCGCCCAGCGTCCCGAAGCGGGAGGTCCAAGGCCCTGGCTCCGCCGGCAAGGCCGCGAGCGCGGCCACCTGGGTCAGGAACCGATCGCGTCGCATGAGGCGGGCGCCCAACAGCATCAGGTGCGGGTTCTCGACCTGGGCGTCAATCAACGGCCAGTTCCATTGGTGCATCCGGAACGCCAAGCCGGCGAGGGCGACCTTCGAGCCTCCCGATTCGGCGCTGAACATGCTCTCGCCAAAGAACATGTGGCCGACCGAGACGCCGTAGAGCCCGCCGACCAGCCGGTCGTCCTCCCAGACTTCGATGGAATGTGCGTGGCCCAGGTGGTGCAGGGCGACGTACGCCTCAAGCATCTCTGGCGTGATCCAGGTGCCGTCCTGCCCGTTGCGGGGAATGCGCGCGCAGATATCGATGACCCGTTCAAAGGCGGTGTCGGCGCGAACCACCCACGGAAGACCGCGCAGCGTCCGCCGAAACCTCGACGACAGACGGAAAGTATCGGTACGGAAGACGGTGCGGGGATCCGGGCACCACCACAGGATGGGCTGCCCCTCCGAGTACCACGGGAAGATGCCGTGGCGATAACCGTTGAGCAGGCGCGTCGGGGAGAGATCACCGCCGAGGGC
Organism: uncultured Lysobacter sp.; assembly: GCA_965650425.1. Taxonomy (GTDB): domain Bacteria; phylum Pseudomonadota; class Gammaproteobacteria; order Xanthomonadales; family Xanthomonadaceae; genus Aerolutibacter. The sequence goes on from CBFGOS010000169.1 coordinate 1,081, forward strand.
CAACAGGCCGTCGGGTTGCCGAAGGGCCGTTCCGCCAGGCGGAAACGGCCCCGTGGGGTCCGCGGGCAGTTCGGGCAGTCGCAGGGACATGCCGGAAGCTTGTCACGTCGCGGGGCCCGAGTCTCCCACCTTGAAGGGTGAGCGTTCGGCGAGCCGCCGGGCGTACTGCAGCACTGCTTCCGTCTCCTGCCGGCACCACTCGTCCAACGCGTCGCGGAAGCGATGGTCGGCGATCCAGTGGCGGCTGTGGACCAACTCGGGAAGGAAGCCACGCGCCAATTTGTGCTCGCCCTGTGCCCCAGGCTCGAAGCGGGTCAGGCCGTGACGCAGGCAGTACTCGATGCCCTGGTAGTAGCAGGTCTCGAAATGCAGTCCGGGCAGGGTGGCCTCGCTGCCCCAGTAGCGCCCGTATAACGTGTCCCCACCTCGCAGACAGAGCGCGCCCGCCACGGGCTGCCCCTGGAACTCGGCCAGGATGATCACCAATGCCTGGGGCAGCACAGCGGCCAGGTGGTGCAGGAACGGCAGGGTCAGCGCCGGGTGGTTGCCGTACTCGGCGAACGTGTGCCGGTAGAAGCGGTGCATGGCGGCCAGATCGGCTTCGGTGGCGTTGGCTCCCTCCACCACACGGAACAGCACGCCTGCCTGGGCGACCCGATTGCGCTCCTGCCGGATGTTCTTTCGATGCTTGTGGTCGAAGGCTGACAGGAAGTCGTCGAACGTCCGCCAGCCGGCATCATTGCGCCAGTGGTACTGCACGTCGGTACGGGCCAGCCAACCGGGTCCCGTGCCGGCATCGCCAGTGCCCAGACTGCGGAAGGCGGGCGCCTCATCGACGGCGTGGAAGTTGACATGCAACGACGACAGGCCGAGCGTGCGGCACCCCGTCAGCATGGCCTGCACCAGTGCACGGCGAGTCTGCTCTCCGCGGGCCAGCAGCCGTGGCCCCGTCACGGGGGAATAAGGGACCGCGCACAGCCACTTCGGGAAGTAATCGAGGCCATGCCGTGCGTAGGCATGGGCCCACGCATGGTCGAAGACGAACTCGCCGTGCGAGTTTTCCTTGAGGTACATGGGGGCCGCCGCGACCAGGACATCGTCTTCCCACAGCGTCAGGTGGCGCGGCGTCCAGCCCCAGTCGGCGCGGAGACAGCCATGCTGTTCCAGCCCCGCGAGGAAGGCGTGGCAGACAAACGGGTTGCGCCCGTCATGCAGCGCATCCCACTTTGCGGCGGGAACGTCGGCCAGGCGGGGCAGGAGGCGGACGTCAGGCATGGGCGGAAGGCGCCCCGTGCGAAACGGGGCGCCTAAGAGGGCTCAGCCCTCGGTATCGAGGAACTTCTCGGCGTCGAGCGCGGCCATGCAGCCGAAGCCTGCCGAGGTGATGGCCTGGCGGTAGACCTGGTCGGCCACGTCGCCGGCCGCGTACACACCCTCGACCGAGGTCTGGGTGGCGTTTCCGTCCAGGCCAGTGTTGATCGTCAGGTAGCCGTTCTTCATGGCCAGCTGCCCTTCGAACAGCGAGGTGTTGGGCGTGTGGCCAATGGCCACGAAGAAGCCATGGATGTCGATGTCGCGGGTGCTGCCATCCTGCACGGACTTCACGCGCACGCCCGTGACGCCGGCATCATCGCCCAGCACCTCGTCGACGGTGTGGTTCCACACCAGTTCAATCTTGCCGGCCTCGGCCTTGGCGAACAGCTTGTCCTGCATGATCTTTTCCGCGCGCAGGGTGTCGCGGCGGTGGATCAGGTAGACCTTGCGGGCGATGTTGGACAGGTACAGCGCTTCTTCAACGGCGGTGTTGCCGCCGCCAATGACGGCCACGTCCTTGTCCTTGTAGAAGAATCCGTCGCAGGTCGCACAGGCGGACACGCCCCGGCCCTTGTAGGCCTCTTCGGACGGGATGCCGAGGTACTTGGCGGTGGCGCCGGTGGCAATGATGAGGGCATCGCAGGTGTATTCGCCGCTGTCGCCCACCAGGCGGAACGGGCGCTTGGACAGGTCGGCGGTGTGGACGTGGTCGAACACCACCTCCGTGTCGAAGCGTTCGGCGTGGGCCTGCATGCGCGCCATCAGGTCGGGGCCCATCAGGCCATGGGCGTCGCCAGGCCAGTTGTCGACTTCGGTGGTGGTCATGAGCTGGCCGCCCATCTGCAGGCCGGTGATCACCACGGGCTTGAGGTTCGCGCGGGCCGCGTACACGGCGGCCGTCCAACCGGCGGGACCGGAACCGAGGATGATCAGCTTGGAATGCTTGGATGGGGTCATGGCTATACTGGGACGCTAAGGGACGCCATAGAGTGGCGGGCGAGTCCCGGCATTACAAGGCGAGGCTGGCGAAAACACCGTTGCAGCACCGGCGTGGCCGGCTTTGCCCGTGCGACACCCATGACGCCGCGATGGTGGCGTTTCCTGACAGATTGGCAGGCATGACTGGGAGGACGCGATGCGGATAGGAGTGCCCCGGGAGACCAAGACGCTGGAGGGACGCGTGGCGCTGGTGCCCGCGGCGGCCGGCGACCTCGTGCGGCGAGGCCATGAGGTGTGGCTGGAGCAGGGCGCGGGCTTGAAGAGCGGGTTCAGTGATGCGCAGTACGCCCAACTCGGCGTCAAAATCGCGCCCGACGCGGCCGCGCTCTATGACAAGGGCGAGTTGATCGTGAAGGTAAAGGAGCCGATCGAGGGCGACCTTCGCCACCTTCGACCCGACCACCTGCTGTTCTGCTACCTGCACCTGGCGCCCGAGCCGGCGCTGACGCGGCGATTGTTGGACATTGGCCTGACCGGGGTCGCCTTCGAGACGGTGGAGTTGGACAACGGGGCGCTGCCGCTGTTGGCGCCCATGTCGGTGATTGCTGGCAAGATCGCTGTGCAGATCGGCACCCACCTGTTGCACCAGCCGCAGGGCGGCAAGGGCAAGCTGCTGGGCGGACTGGCGGCCACCGAGCGCGGCAAGGTCGTGGTGTTCGGCGCCGGGCAGGCGGGTGGGCATGCCGCCGCGCTGGCGGCTGCCGGTGGCGCCAACGTGGTGGTCTTCGAGAAACGACAGGACCGCATGGACGAGATGATGCGACTGGGTCACAACGTCACGGCGCTCTATCCGTACGACGACCTGGTGGCCAAGGAGATCGCCACGGCTGACCTCGCGGTCGGTGCCGTGCTCATTCCGGGCGCGATGGCGCCGCACGTGCTGACCCGCGACATGCTCAAGGGGATGGAGGACGGCAGCGTGGTGGTGGATATCTCCATCGACCAGGGCGGCTGCTTCGAGACCTCCAGGCCGACCACGTGGAAGGAGCCGACCTTCGTGGAGGAGGGGGTGATCCATTTCTGCGTGACCAACATGCCCGGCGCGGTGCCGCAAACGTCGTCCCAGGCGATCTGCGCGGCCATACTGCCGTGGGTGAACAAGTTGGCGTCGGGCCAGTGGCGAGACAGCCAGCCACTGGTGCGGGGCATCAATGTGGAGGGTGGCCGGTTGGTGCACCCAGCCCTTCAAGGGCTGGCATTGTGACCGGGTGGTGGAGTGTGCGCCCGTAGGCTGTGATTTGGCCTTATTTCACCGTATATTCAACAACTAACGCAATCGATTTAAGGCAGAACATCACGGTGGCGCAAGCGTCCGCAGCAAGCCGAAAAAAAGCGACGGTCGAAAAGGCCCCGCCATCGCCCCGTCGCCAACGGCTCATGCGCGATATCGCGCTGATCATCATCGCGCCGTTGCTGGTGTACCTGCTGGCCAGCCTGGTGACCTATTCGCCGCAAGACCCGGGTTGGTCGCAGGCGGGCAACGTGACCGCGCCGCTGCACAACCTGGGCGGCCGGGTGGGGGCGTACCTGGCCGACGTGTTGTTGTACCTCACGGGATACGTGGCGTTCCTGTTGCCGATCATCCTGGGCCTCATCGCCTGGATTGCGTTATTCGGCATGGATACTGATGGCGACGGCCATGCCGACTTGGGGCCGGCGCTGCGGCTGATCGGCATCGTGGGTTTCCTGGTGTCGGCCACGGGGCTGCTGTATCTGCGCTTCAACGGCGTGTCGGACTTTTCGGCTGGCAGTGGCGGCATCCTGGGGCAGGTGGTGGGCAAGTCGCTGTACCGCGGGTTCGGCCCCGTGGGTGGCAACCTGTTCCTGCTGGCGCTGCTGTTGATCTCGGTCACGTTGGCCACCGGCCTGTCGTGGCTGCACGTGATGGACAAGCTGGGGCAGTGGACGTTGGCGCTGGGGCCGCTGGTATCGGGATTGTTCAAGCGC
>CBFGOS010000170.1:0-5328 GCA_965650425.1 uncultured Lysobacter sp.
CATTTCGCCCGCACGCGGCTGGTGAGCCTGGAAAATACCTGGCACGGGCGCGTGCTGCCGATGGACTACCTCTCGGCGGCGCGCGCGTTGTGCGACCGGCGCGGCTTGGCTTTGCACCTGGATGGCGCGCGGTTGTTCAACGCGGCCGTCGCGCTGGGATTGCCGGCACGGGCGATCACCGCGCACTTCGACAGTGTGTCGGTGTGCCTCTCCAAGGGCCTGGGCGCGCCGGTCGGCTCGGTGCTGGTCGGCACGCAGGCCTTGATTGGGCGCGCGCGGCGCTGGCGCAAAGTGGCCGGTGGCGGCATGCGCCAGGCCGGCATCGTGGCCGCGGCGGGCCTGCACGCCCTGGACCACCACGTCGCGGCACTGGCCAACGACCACGCGCGCGCGGCACGGCTGGCGGCGGCGCTGCAGGACGCGCCTGCCGTGCGCGTGGCGGCCCAGCACACCAACATGGTCTTCATCGATGTGCCGGAGGGACGGTTGGAGATGTTCCGTGCGCACATGGACGCGGCCGGGGTGCGCGTGTCGGTGGGCTACACCCCGCGCGTGCGCCTGGTGCTGCATCGCGACGTGGATGATGCGGGCCTGCAGCGGGCCATCGACGCGCTGCGGGCGTTTGCCGGCTGAGCCGCGTTCCCGAACCGCGAAACACCGTCGCCCGGCAAGCGAAGCGTCGGCGACCGCAAGCGCCGGTGCCGGAGTCGACTATTTCGACAGCCAGCGGATGATGCGGTCGATCGGGCCGCGGTAGGGCGGCTTAAGCCAATCGCTGGCTGCGAAACGGCGCTGGCGCAGCACCGGCAACACCTTGCTGAAGGTCTCAAAGCCATGCCGGCCGTGGATCGCGCCGATGCCGCTGGCGCCCACGCCACCAAACGGCAGGCCGTGCGCGCCGAAGTGCAGCAATGTGTCATTGACGGTCACGCCGCCGGCCAGGGTGTTGGCCAGAATGTGATCGACGCGCCGCCGGTCATCGCTGAACGGGTACAGCGCCAGTGGCCGTTCGAGTGCGTTGATGCGCGCAATCGCCTCGTCCAGGTGGTTGTACGACAGCACCGGCAGGATCGGGCCGAAGATTTCGTGGCGCATGACCTCGGCGTCCATCGCCGGCTCGATGACCAGCACGGGCGGGAACAGGTGCTCCTCTTCGACCAGCGCGGCGTGCCGCTGCGCCGCATCCGCAAAGGGTTCGACCACCGTGTACCCGCGCTCGCGCGCATCGGCCAGGTAGCCGTGGAGGCGGCGGAACTGGCTTTCGTTGATGACGCGCGTGTAGGCGTCGGTGTGGACGATGTCGTGGCCGTAGCGTTGGCGCAGCTCGTGCACCAGCGCGTGCACCAGCGCGTCGCGGCGCGCGGCGTCGACCAGCACGTAGTCCACGCCGATGCAGGTCTGCCCGGCGTTGAACCACTTGCCCGTGGCGATGCGCGCGGCGGCGGTGCCAATGGGGAAGTCGGCGCAGACCACGGCCGGCGCTTTGCCGCCCAGTTCCAGCGTCACCGGGGTCAGGTTGGGCGCTGCGGCGGCCATGACCTTGCGGCCCACGGCGGTGGAGCCCGTGAACAGCAGGTGGTCGAAAGGCAGCGCGGCGAATGCGGCCCCGACCTCGGCGCCACCCAGGGCGACGGCCACGCGGTCGGGCGGAAATACGTCGGCCAGCAGTTGGCGCAGCCATGCGCTGGTGCGTGGGGTGTGCTCCGAGGGCTTGAGGTAGACGTGGTTGCCGGCGGCAATCGCGGACACCAGCGGGACCAGCGCCAGGTTCACCGGGTAGTTCCATGGGGCGATGATGCCGACCACGCCCACAGGCTCGTAGCGCAGTTCGGCAGTGGCCGGCCACAGCTTCCAGCCCACCGCCGCACGCTGCGGGCGTGTCCAACGGCGCAGGTGGCGCAACGCATGGTCGATCTCGGCCAGCGTCACCATCGCCTCGGAGATCAGGTTTTCGTGCTCGGAGCGGTGGCCGAAGTCGGCGCGAATGGCCACGTCCATGGCCGGCACGGCGGCGCGGAAGGCCTCGCGCAGGCGCTCCAGGTCGCGGCGGCGCTGGGCCAGGTCGGGCTTCCGGGCCTGCCAGGCCACGCGCAGGCGCTCGCGCGTCGCGGACAGTTCCTGGGGCGTCGTGTCGGCAGTGATGTCCATACGGGTGAGTTTAGTCTCATCCGCCGCATGCCGGCGGTAGCCGCGTCTGGGTGTTTGACCCGCAATTCGGCGGTTCCACGCGCCGGCTGAACTGGGCTTGTCGGGGCGCTGGGCCTGGGCAGGCACGGACGTGATGACCGCGTAAAATTGCCCCATGACCCTGCGTCCCTACCTCGAGCATTTCCCCGCCGTCGGCGAGCGCGTGTACGTGGACCCCGCCGCCACGGTCATCGGCGACGTGGCGCTGGGCGACGATGTGTCGATCTGGCCCGGGTGCGTGCTCCGCGGCGACGTGAACCACATCCGCATCGGTGCGCGCACCAACGTCCAGGACGGCACGGTCGTCCACGTCACCCACGAGGGGCCGTACACCCGCCCCGGCGGGCTGCCGACCCTGATCGCCAATGACGTGACCGTGGGCCACGGCGCGGTCATCCACGCCTGCACCATCGATGAGTTCGCGCTGATCGGCATGGGCGCACGCCTGTTGGACGGCTGCCACGTGCAGCGGTTCGGTTTCGTCGGCGCGGGCGCGGTGGTGTCGCCGGGCAAAGTGGTGGGCGAGGGAGAGCTCTGGTTGGGCAGCCCGGCGCGTTTTGCCCGCAAGCTGACCGACCGGGAGCTGGAGCAGCTGCAGTACAGTGCCGGCCACTACGTGCGGTTGAAGGACCGCTACCTGGGCATGGGTGACGGCGCACCGCGGATCCTGCGCTAAGGCGTCGTCGTCTCGCGGCGGGCTGTCCGTCGCCGCGCACGTCCGTGGTCCATCGGCTGGACGGGCGTTGGCAGGCGCGACCCAGGCCCTGGGCTACGGCTGGGTCTGCTGCTCGAGCACGTCGATCAACGCGAAGGCGTCCTCGCGCGACCGCCCACACAGGTCCGGCGCGGGCCGCAAGGTGGCGCAGAAGGCCGGGCGCTCGGGCTTGCCGAACAGCCGGCAGCGGTAATCTTCATCCAGTTGCACGCACGGGATTCCCGCCGGCTTGCCATGCGGCATGCCCGGAATCGGTGACGTGATGGAAGGCGCGATGCAGCACGCGCCGCAGCGCGCGCGGCAATCCATGAGGTCGCGGCTCAGTCGGCCGTGACCAGCGCGTCGTCGCGCTCGCGCAAGGCGGCGTAGACCTCATCGGTGTACGGGCGCACGCCATGCCAGCGCTGGAAGCTTTCGGCGGCCTGTTCAACCAGCATGCCCAGTCCGTCGATGACCAGGTGGGCGCCGGCCGCGCGCGCCCACGCCAGGAATGGAATGGCGGCCTCGCCATAGCTGAGGTCGACGGCGTCGCAGCGCGGGGCCAGCAGCGTCCCGGGCAGCGGCGGCAGGCCGGTGCCGCGCGCCGCGGAGGTGGCATTGATGATCAGGTCGAAGTTGCCCAGCGCGCCGATGTCGTCGAAGTAGCGCGGGTGCACGCGGTCCGGCTCGCCCAGCGCATCGGCCAATGCGTCCACGCGGCTGGCGGTGCGGTTGACGATGTACAGGCTGGCGATGCCGGCATCGAGCAGGGTGGGCGCGACGCCCCGCGCCGCGCCGCCAGCGCCGATCAGCAGCACCTTGCGTCCGCGCAGGTCGCGGCTGTGGCGCTCGGTCAGGTCGCGGACCAGTCCGGCGCCGTCGGTGTTGTCGCCGTCCCAGCCGGTGGCGGTGCGGACCAGGGTGTTGACCGCGCCGGAGCGGCGGGCGCGCTCGCTGAGGTTGTTGCAGATCGTGGCCGCGTGCTCTTTGTGGGGCAGGGTCACGTTGGCGCCCGCACCGCCCTCGGCGGCGAAGGCCGCGAGGGCGGCATCGAACGCCTCCGGCGCCGCGTCGATCGCGGTGTACTCCAGCGCGATGCCGGTCTGCCGGCCGAAGGCCGCATGAATGCGGGGCGACAGCGAATGCGCGACCGGATGGCCGATGACCGCGAAACGTTTTGCAACGGCGTTCGGATTCGACATGGCAAGTCCCTCGCTAGACTGCGTGGCCAGTACCCAGGAGACGCGCGATGCGGCGCAACCCGGCCTTGATCGGATCCAGTCTACTCCCGCTGTTGTTGGTCGGCGGCAGCGCATTCGCCCTTGCTGAATTTGGCATCGAGGGCATGGGGGTGGTGTCCACCAAGGCCAGCGAAGTGCGCGGTAGCGTCAGCCCCGACGGCCAGCGCATCGTGTGGGGCAGCCCCGACCGCGAAGGCGGGCCGGGTGGTGGTGACCTGTGGCAGGCCACGCTCAAGGACGGCCGCTGGCAGGACGCGAAGCCGCTGGCGCTGAATAGCAACGCCAAGGACTTCGACCCCATGTTCAGCGCGGACGGGCGCTGGCTCTATTTCGTCAGTGACCGCCCGGGTGGTCGCGGTGGGGCGGACGCGTATCGCGCGGCCGTGCTCGGCGATGGTTACGGCAAGCCAGAGAACCTGGGGCCGGGCGTCAATACAAAGGGCGACGAGCGGGCACCCACGCCGAGCCGTGACGGCGAGGCACTGCTGTTTGCCAGCAACGGCCACGGCGGCGCTGGCCGCCACGACCTGTTCTTCGCCCGCTGGGACAGCACGGCGTTCGGCCGGGTTGTGCCGGTGCCCGGTGTGAACACCCGCCATGATGAGACCGACGCGGCCTGGCTGGGCGATGGCGAGGCGATCGTGTTCGCCCGCTCGGCCGATGCGCAGGCCAAGCCGATCCAGTTGCAGGTGGGGCAGTGCGACGGCAAGCGCTATGCCGGCATCGCGCCGCTCAAGCTCTCGTTCAACACCGACGCCGCCACGACGCTGGGGCCGGTGGTGGAGTGGAACAAGCCGGGTGAGCTGCTGGTCACCGGGAGTGCCCGCGCCCCCAAGGCCGGTGGGCTCGACATTTACCGGATGAAGGCACCCATGGTGACGGGACGGCGGGGTTGCATATAGCGCAGTTGCTGCCAGTCGCGGGATGCGCAACGCGTCTGCGTTGGCGACATCACGGGACTGGCCGCGCCGAAAAAAACCCGCCGGATTGGCGGGTTTTTCGTGGTGCGATGGGTGTCGCCTTCAGCTGGCGTCCTTCAACCACCGTGCCGCATCCAGCGCGAAGTAAGTCAGCACGCCATCGGCGCCGGCACGCTTGATGCTGGTCAGCGCCTCCAGCGCGCAGCCACGCTCGTCGATCCAGCCATTGAGCGCGGCGGCCTTGAGCATCGCGTACTCGCCGCTGACCTGGTAGACGAAGGTCGGC
>CBFGOS010000171.1:0-5314 GCA_965650425.1 uncultured Lysobacter sp.
GGCACCGGCTGGATGTACCGCATGCTGACCCGCATCGTCGACAAGACGGCGACGCTGGAAGACCTGCAGATGCTGCGCGCCGCCGCGGGCCAGATCGAAGGCCATACCATCTGCGCATTCGGCGAAGCCGCCGCGTGGCCGGTGCAGGGCATGCTGCACCACTTCTGGGACGAGTTCGAATACGCGATCGTGAACAAGCGCTTCCTGGTCGACGACCAGCGCGCCGGCACCGTCGTAGAAAAGGTGGCTGCATGAGCGCTGTCGAAACTGACGTGAAGCCCGTCGTGCCCGAAGGGCACGTCGCCATCGAGATCGACGGCGTGGCGATGACCGCGCCCAAGGGCTCGATGATCATCCAGGCCGCCGACAAGGCCGGCATCCCGATTCCGCGCTTCTGCTACCACGACAAGCTCAGCATCGCGGCCAACTGCCGCATGTGCCTGGTCGAGGTCGAGAAGATGCCGAAGCCGGCACCGGCCTGCGCCACGCCGGTGATGGACGGCATGAAGGTCGTCACGCGCAGCGAGAAGTCGCTGAAATCGCAGCGCAACGTGATGGAGTTCCTGCTGATCAACCACCCGCTGGATTGCCCGATCTGCGATCAGGGCGGCGAGTGCGAGCTGCAGGACCTGTCGATGGGCTACGGCCGCTCGGTCAGCCGTTTCGCCGAACGCAAGCGCGTGGTGCCGGACGAGGACATGGGCCCGCTGGTCGCCACCGAGATGACCCGCTGCATCCAGTGCACGCGCTGCGTGCGCTTCACCGCGGAAGTCGCCGGCACTTACGAGCTGGGCGGCATGTACCGCGGCGAGAACCTGCAGATCGGCACGTTTGACGGCAAGCCGCTGACCACCGAGCTGTCCGGCAACGTCATCGACGTGTGCCCGGTGGGCGCGCTGACCAACAAGGTGTTCCAGTTCAAGGCCCGCCCGTGGGAACTGACCGCGCGTGAATCGCTCGGTTACCACGATGCGCTGGGCAGCAACCTGTTCCACCACGTGCGTCGTGGCGAAGTGCTGCGCACCGTGCCGCGCGACAACGAAGCGGTCAACGAGTGCTGGCTGTCCGACCGTGACCGTTATTCGCACCAGGGCCTGTACGCCAACGACCGTGCCCAGCAGCCGCTGGTCAAGGATGGCGACGACTGGCGCGAGGCTTCCTGGGACGAGGCGCTGGCCAAGGCCGCGCACATCCTGCGCAACAACGGTGGCGACAACCTCGGCATTCTGGCGCACCCAGCCACCTCCAACGAGGAGGGCGCGTTGCTCGCCCGCCTCGCGAAGGCGCTGGGCACCGGCAACCTTGACCACCGCATCGGCCAGAACGACCTGAGCGACGCCGCCACCGCCGACATCTTCGGCATGCCGGTCGCGGACATCGAATCCGCTGACCTGGTCGTGATCGTGGGTTCCAACCTGCGCCACGAACTGCCGCTGGTGCACCAGCGCGTGCGCAAGGCCGGTCGCAAGGGCGCCAAGGTTCACGTGGTCAACCCGGTGGATTTCGACTTCACCTTCGAGGTCGCCGGCAAGCAGATCGTTGCGCCGTCCCAGCTGGCGGGTGCGCTGTCGGACGCCGCTCTGGTTGAAGCCGCGAAGGCTGCCAACCACGCCGTCGTGATCGTCGGCGCGCTGGCCGAGAACGGGCCGTACGCTGCCGCGATCCGCAAGGCCGTGGCCGCGTTCGCCGCCGCCACCAACACCGCGATCTGCCGCATCCCGCAGGGCGCCAACGCGGTCGGCCTGTCCGACTATGGCGTGCTGCCAACCGCGCGCGACGCGCAGGCGATGCTGGCAGACCCGCGTGGCGCGTACGTCATCTACGGTATCGAGCCGGGCATGGACTTCGCCGACACCGCGACCGCCATGAAGGCGCTCAACGGTGCCCAGGTCGTGGCCTTCAGCCACTTTGCCTGCCGCTCCACCCGCGCCGTCGCCGACGTGATCCTGCCGATCGGTTTGCTGCCGGAAGTGGACGCCACCCTGACCAACCTCGATGGCCGCGACCAGGTCGCCGTCGCCGGCGGCAAGCTGCCGGGGGACGCGCGTGCCGGCTGGCGAGTGCTGCGTGCGCTTGGCGGCGAGCTTGGTGCCGACGGCTTCGAGTTCACTGATCTGGCCGGGCTGCGTGCCGGGCTGCAGCGCCAGGAGGTCAACGTGGCCGCTGGCAAGGCGCCCGTCGTTGCAGGCGAAGGTCTGGAGATCGCCTCCAGCATCGCCATCTACCGCAGCGATGCGGTGGTTCGCCGCGCACCGGCCCTGCAGTCGCATCCGCTCAACGTCGAGCCGCGTGCCACGCTGCACCCGGAAGACGCCGCGGCCCTCGGCCTGGCCGAGGGCGCGATGGCCAAGTTCCAGGCGGGGCAGGGCACCGCCGCATTGCCGATCGCGGTGAGCGACAAGGTCGCCCGCGGCACGGTGTGGGTGGAAAGCGGCCACGGTGCGACCGCGCCTATGGGCGCCGGCCGCGCGCAGGCGGGGAGGGCCTGATCCATGCTCGAGACCATGATTGACCCCATCCGCGCGTTCTTCGAGTCGTTCGGTGCCCTTGGCATCGCGGCGTGGATCGTGCTGAAGATCCTGCTGGTCGCCATGCCGGTGATCATCGCCGTGGCGTTTTACGTCGTGTGGGAGCGCAAGCTGATCGGCTGGATGCACGTGCGCCACGGACCGATGTATGTCGGCATGGGCATCCTCCAGGCCTTCGCGGACGTCTTCAAGCTGCTGTTCAAGGAAGTCATCCGCCCGACCAACGCCTCGCCGTTCCTGTACGTGCTGGCGCCCATGCTGGCGATGGTGCCGGCGCTGGCCGCTTGGGCGGTCATCCCGTTCGACGCCAAGCTCGTCCTTTCCAACGCCAACGCCGGACTGCTGTACCTGCTGGCGATGACGTCGTTGGGCGTTTACGGCGTGATCCTGGCCGGCTGGGCGTCCAACTCCAAGTACGCCTTCCTCGGTGCGATGCGCGCCTCTGCGCAGATGATCTCTTATGAGATTGCGATGGGTTTCGCGCTGGTCGGTGTGATGGTGGCCGCCGGAAGCCTGAACCTGTCCGAGATCGTGATGGCCCAGTCGGGTAACGCCGGTTTCCTCGAGTGGTTCTGGCTGCCGCTGCTGCCGCTGTTCGTCATCTACTTCATCTCCGGCGTGGCAGAAACCAACCGCGCGCCCTTCGACGTGGTGGAAGGCGAGTCGGAGATCGTGGCCGGCCACATGGTCGAGTACTCGGGTTCGCAGTTCGCGCTGTTCTTCCTGGCCGAATACGCGAACATGATCCTGATCAGCTTCCTGACGGCGATCTTCTTCCTCGGCGGCTGGCTGAGCCCGTTCCAGGGTTGGGGCATTCCGTTCCTTTCGGCCAACGGCTGGTGGTGGCTGTTCGCGAAGGTGTTCTTCTTCGCCAGCTGCTTCATCTGGTTCCGCGCTTCGTTCCCGCGCTATCGCTATGACCAGATCATGCGGTTGGGCTGGAAGGTGTTCATCCCGATCACCATCGCCTGGATCGTGGTGGTGGCGCTGATGGCGTACTACGGCGTCTTCGAGCCGGGGCAGTGAGGCAGACACAGGCATGAATCGCATCGTTTCCTATTTCAAGAGCCTGCTGCTGATCGAGCTGTCGCAGGGCCTTTGGCTGACGCTGAAGTACCTGTTCCGCCCGAAGTACACGCTCATGTACCCGATGGAGAAGACGCCGCAGTCGCCGCGCTTCCGCGGTGTTCATGCGCTGCGTCGCTATCCCAACGGGGAAGAGCGCTGCATCGCGTGCAAGCTGTGCGAGGCCGTGTGCCCGGCGTTGGCCATCACCATCGACTCTGAAAAGCGTGAGGACGGCACCCGCCGCACCACGCGTTACGAGATCGACCTGTTCAAGTGCATCTTCTGTGGCTTCTGCGAGGAGTCGTGTCCGGTGGACTCCATCGTCGAGACCCACGTGCACGAGTACCACTTCGAGCAGCGTGGCCAGAACATCCTGACCAAGCCGAAGTTGTTGGCCATCGGTGACCGCCTCGAAGCGGAAATTGCCGAGCGCCGTGCTTCCGACGCGCCGTTCCGCTGAGGGCCCGCCATGGATTTCGCAACGATTGCCTTCTTCGTGTTCGCGCTCATGGCCGTGGCGTCCGCCGTGGCCGTGATCAGCGTCAAGAACACCGTGCACGCGGCGCTGTCGCTAGTGCTCACGTTCTTCTCCGTGGCCTGCGTGTGGCTGATCGCCGGTGCCGAGTTCCTCGGTGTGGCGCTGGTGCTGGTCTACGTCGGCGCGGTGATGGTGCTGTTCCTCTTCGTGGTGATGATGCTCGACGTCGACTCCGTCCCGCTGCGCGAAGGATATGTGCGCTACTTGCCGGTCGGCCTGGTCGTGGCCGCCGTGATGCTGGTCGAGATCCTGATCCTGATTGGTGTGAAGGCGCAGGCTGCCATTCCGCTGACCGCCGACGCCGCGGAAATGGCCGGAGTTTCCAACACCGCGTGGCTTGCCCGTGCGTTGTTCACGCGTTTCCTGCTGCCGTTTGAAGTCGCGGCCGTCATCCTGACCGTGGCGGTGATCGCCGCGGTGATGCTGACCCTGCGCCGCCGACCGGGCGCCAAGCACCAGAACCCCGGGGCCCAGGCCCGCGTGCGTCCGGGCGACCGCCTGCGCATGGTGAAGATGGAGGCGTCCCAGCCGGCCGTGCTTGAGGCCAGCGAAGCTGCCGCAGAGGAGGTGAAGTCGTGAACCTGCTTGCCGCCGGGCTGACCCCGGGCCACTTCCTCGCACTGGGCGCTGCGCTGTTCTGCATCAGCATCGCCGGCATCTTCCTCAACCGGAAGAACGTGATCGTCCTGCTGATGTGCCTGGAGCTGTTGCTGCTGGCCGTCAATATCAACTTCGTGACCTTTGCCCGCCAGTTGGGCGACGAGGCCGGCCAGGTGTTCGTGTTCTTCATCCTGACCGTGGCCGCCGCCGAGGCCGCCATCGGCTTGGCGATCCTGGTCACGCTGTTCCGCAACCGGCGCACGATCAACGTCGCCGAAATCGATTCGATGAAGGGCTGATCCGATGCCGGGCATGGAGTTCGCAATTTCCAAATCGGTGCTGCTGGCCATCGTGCTGGCACCGCTGCTGGGCTCGATCATCGCCGGCCTGTTCGGTCGGCAGGTGGGCCGCGCGGGCGCGCACAGCATCACCATCCTGGGCGTTGCCGCCAGCTGCGCGCTGTCGGGCTACGTACTGTGGCAGCTGGTGGGGCAGGGCGCGGCACCGTTCAACGAGAACCTCTACACCTGGTTCCAGGTGGGCGGGTTCGAGGCGCATGTCGGCTTCATGGTCGACAAGC
>CBFGOS010000172.1:0-5281 GCA_965650425.1 uncultured Lysobacter sp.
GGTATCGGACATGGCCCGCGATGGCAGCCCTGACGGACGTCAGGGGGTGCCTCAGAACGAGAACACGTAGGCGACGCCGTAGACCAGCGGGTCGATGTTCACCGTGCCGAGCTTCTCGCCTTCCACCGACACGTCGGTGTCGATGTCGATCCAGCGGGCGTCGACGCGGATCGCGCCCTTGTCCCCGACCTTGAAGTCGACGCCGGCATGCGCGGCGAGGCCCCACGACGCGTCGAGCTCAAGGTCGGCGCCTTCCAGCGCACCGCTGGTCTCCTCGCTGAAGAACTTGGTGTAGTTGACGCCGGCGCCCACGAACGGCTTCACCTTGCCCTGGCCGA
This sequence comes from uncultured Lysobacter sp., assembly GCA_965650425.1. Classification (GTDB taxonomy): domain Bacteria; phylum Pseudomonadota; class Gammaproteobacteria; order Xanthomonadales; family Xanthomonadaceae; genus Aerolutibacter. The sequence continues at coordinate 339 of CBFGOS010000172.1, forward strand.
AGTGGTACTGCAGCGACACGGTCGGCGGCAAGTGCTTGGTCTCGCCCACGGTGCCGAGGCCGTCGATGGCGATGTCGTGCTTGAACGGCAGCGACGCCAGCACCTCGATGCCGACGTTGTCGGCGATGAAGTACTCGCCGGTGATGGTCGGGCGGACATTGCTTTCGACTTCCACCGGCAGGGTGCCGCCGGCCAGTTCGCCGTTGTCGGACTTCGGGTTGACCTGGTGGGCGCCGACGCCGACGGTCCAGGTGCCGGCCGACTGGGCCAGGGCCGGGGTGGCGGCGCCGCCGAGGACGAGGGCAAGGGCAAGGGCGGATGTGCGGAACTTCATGTGCGGACCTCGAGTGGGAGATGGTGTTTGGAAACGGGTTGAGGCCATTGTCCGCAACGGTCCCACCGCGCGCTTGATCATCGTCAAGTGCTTGTTTGACATGGATCAAGCCGGTTCTCTGCGCCGCCTGCTACGCGTGCGCAGCGCCTCCCAGCGCGGGCCCCCGCGCGGGGCAAGGGGCGACGGGATGGGGTAAAATGGCGGTTTCTCAAGCTCGCCCCACTCAGGAGCCCCGGTAATGGCGATCAAGGTTGGTATCAACGGTTTCGGCCGCATTGGCCGTAACGTGCTGCGCTCGGCCGTGCAGAACTTCGGCAACGACATCGAGATCGTGGCCATCAACGACCTGCTGGAGCCGGACTACCTGGCGTACATGCTGAAGTACGACTCGGTGCATGGCCGCTTCGACGGCGACGTGTCGGTCGAGGGCAACACCCTGGTCGTCAACGGCAAGAAGATCCGCCTGACCCAGGAGCGCGACCCGGCCAACCTGAAGTGGGATGAAGTCGGCGCCGACGTCGTCATCGAGTCCACCGGCCTGTTCCTGGACAAGACCACCGCGCAGAAGCACTTGGATGCCGGCGCGAAGAAGGTCGTGCTGTCGGCCCCGTCCAAGGACGACACGCCGATGTTCGTGTTTGGTGTGAACCACGCCAAGTACAACGGCGAGGCCATCATTTCCAATGCTTCGTGCACCACCAACTGCCTGGCCCCGGTGGCCAAGGTGCTGAACGACAAGTGGGGCATCAAGCGTGGCCTGATGACCACCGTGCACGCCGCCACCGCCACGCAGAAGACCGTCGACGGCCCGTCCAACAAGGACTGGCGCGGCGGCCGCGGCATCCTCGAGAACATCATCCCGTCGTCCACCGGTGCCGCCAAGGCCGTGGGCGTGGTGATCCCGGAGCTCAACAAGAAGCTCACCGGCATGTCGTTCCGCGTGCCGACCTCGGACGTGTCGGTCGTCGACCTGACCGTCGAGCTGGAGAACCCGGCCACCTACGCCGAGATCTGCGCCGAGATGAAGGCCCAGTCGGAAGGCGCGCTGAAGGGCATCCTGGGCTACACCGAGGACAAGGTGGTCGCCACCGATTTCCGCGGCGATACCCGCACCTCGATCTTCGACGCCGAGGCCGGCATCGCGCTGGACGGCACGTTCGTCAAGCTGGTCAGCTGGTACGACAACGAGTGGGGCTACTCCAACAAGTGCCTGGAGATGGTCAAGGTCGTCGCCGGCAAGTAAGCCGCAACGCCCGCTGACTGCAGTACCCCGGAAGCCCCGCACCTGCGGGGCTTCTTCGTAGAATGGACGTGGCATGAGATCCGATACCCAAGACACCGTGGCGCTGGACGAGGCGCGGATCGCGCAACTCGTGGACCGCTTCTACGCCAAGGTGCGCATGCACCCCGAGTTGGGGCCGGTGTTCAACGCCGCGGTGCACGACTGGGACGACCACCAGCGCACGCTGACCTCGTTCTGGGCATCGGTGGCGCTGAAGACGGGAAGCTACCGCGGCAACCCGATGGCCAAGCACCACGGCCATCCCATCCGCCATGAGCATTTCGACCAGTGGTTGGCGCTGTGGCGCGAGACCACCGCCGAGGTGCTGTCGCCCGAAGACGCCACGCAGTTCAACCACTACGCCGAGCGCATCGGCCAGAGCCTGCGTTACGGCCTGGGGCTCAACGGTGGCGTAGGGGCCCGTTCGTTGGGCTTGCCGATGGTGGGCGGGGGCCGCTGAAGTCACTGCCGCCGCGGCGCCCGCCGCGTGGGCCGCGGGGGATGGCCCGGAAGTGGGGCAGCGGCATCCTTGCCGCCCTCCCGCCGGCGATCCCGCCGGTTCCCCGCCATCCTGGCCTTTGGCGCCGCGATCCGTTCGGCGTGGGCGTGCGTCCCGCTGCCCGTACTCCCCACGGCCTTGTGGGGGCATCCAGCCGGAAGCCGCATCCTGCGGCGTCCGACACCGGCGTTGCCGCCGTGCTGCGCCGGCCTACCCGAAGTGCCAGGCCGACGCGAACCCATCCGGAACGTGGCGCACAGGGCGCTGCGTTCCGCACCCCTTAGCAACGCGCTCGGGGTCAACCCCCCCTACCTACTCGCGGTACCGGGTGCCAGGACGTGACGTCGATCTCAGAACGCGGCGTCGAAGGCCACTTCGCCCTCCACGCCCACCTGGTAGGCCGACACCCGGCGTTCGAAGAAGTTGGTCACTTCCTGCACGTCCTGCAGGTCCATGAACGCGAACGGGTTGCTGGCGCCGAAGTGCCGAGGCAGGCCCAACTGGGCCAGGCGCTGGTCGGCGCAGTACTGCAGGTACTGGCGCATGTCGCGCGGCGACAGGCCGGCCACGCCGCCGGACAGTACGTCGTCGGCGAACTGCATCTCGCACTCCACCGCCTCCTCCAGCATGCGCACCACCTGCCGCTGCAGGTCCTCGTCGAACAGGGCCGGTTCCTCGGCGCGCGCGGTGCGGATCACCTCGAAGGCGAAGGCCATGTGGCAGCTTTCGTCGCGGAACACCCAGTTGGTGCCAGAGGCCAGCCCGTGCAGCAGGCCGCGCGAGCGCAGGTAGTACACGTAGGCAAACGCCGCGAAGAAGAACAGGCCTTCGATGCAGCAGGCGAAGCAGATCAGGTTGAGCAGGAACTGGCGGCGCTGCTCGCGCGTCTCGATGCGGGCCAGGCCCTGCACCGAGTCCATCCACTTGAAGCAGAACTCGGCCTTGGCGCGGATCGAGGGGATGTTCTCCACGGCGTCGAAGGCCTTGGCGCGCGCCACCGGGTCGGGCAGGTAGGTGTCGAGCAGGGTGAGGTAGAACTGCACGTGCAGCGCCTCCTCGTAGAGCTGGCGCGACAGGTACATGCGCGCTTCGGGCGCGTTGATGTGCTGGTACAGGTTCAGCACCAGGTTGTTGGCGACGATGCTGTCGCCCGTGGCAAAGAACGCCACCAGCCGCTCGATCAGGTGGCGCTCGGCCGGGCCCAGCTTGTGCTTGAGGTCGTTCACGTCCAGCGAGAAATCGACCTCCTCCACGGTCCAGGTGTTGCGGATCGCGTCGCGGTACATCTCGTAGAACTGCGGGTAGCGCATCGGCCGCAGGGTGAGGTCAAAGCCGGGGTCGAGCAGGCGCGGAGCAGCGGGTTGGGCGGACATCGGGGGTTCCTCGGGATTCTGGCGCCGGTCTGGGGTGTGAACGGCAGGCGGAGCGCGGCGCCACCGGGGGCGCCGCAACATGGCGGATTACTGGCAGGCCTCGCAGGCCTCCGGGTTCTCCAGCGAACAGGCGATGGCTTCGGCGGGCGTGTAGTCAGGCTTGGGCGCACTGGTCGCGGTGCTGCTGACCGTGGTCTTGGCGATCCGTGTGGCCGGGCGAGAGCGCAGGTAGTAGGTGGTTTTCAGCCCCTGCTTCCATGCGTACATGTACATCGAGGAGAGCTGGCCGATGTTCGGGCTTTCGATGAACAGGTTCAGCGACTGGCTCTGGTCGATGAACGCGCCGCGCTCGGCGCCCATGTCGATCAGCGAGCGCATCGGCAGTTCCCACGCGGTGCGGTAGACGGCGCGCAACGATGCGGGGATGGCGTCGATGCCCTGGATTGAACCTTCGGCGAGCTTGATCGCATCGCGCAGCTCCGGCGTCCACAAGCCGAGCGTCTTCAGCTCCTGCACCAGGTAGCGGTTGACCACCAGGAAGTCGCCCGACAGCGTCTCGCGCTTGAACAGGTTGGACACCTGCGGCTCGATGCATTCGTAGCAACCGGCGATGGAGGCGATCGTGGCGGTGGGCGCGATAGCGACCAGCAGCGAATTGCGCAGGCCGTGCTCGCGGATGCGTGCGCGCAACGCATCCCAGCGCGCGGGCTCCGACGGTGCCACGCCCCAGGCGTCGAACTGCAACTCGCCCTGCGCGGCACGGGTGTCGATGAAGCCCGGGTGCGCTCCCAACTCCATCGCCAGCTCATTGGACGCCGACAGCGCGTGGAAGTAGATGGCCTCGGCAATCTGGCGCGACAGCGCCCGCGCCGGCTCGGAATCGAACGGTAGGCGCAGCTTGAAGAACACGTCCTGCAGGCCCATCACGCCCAGGCCCACCGGTCGCCACTTCAGGTTGGCGTTGCGCGCGGTGTCGATGGGGTAGAAGTTGAGGTCGATGACGCGGTCAAGCTGGCGCACGGCCAGGCGCACGGTCTCGGCCAGCTTGTCGAAGTCGAACCTGCCGGTCAGGCGCAGACCGGTGGCGGCGTCGACCGGCCCCGCGGCGAGCATCGTGCCTTCACCCACCGGCATCGTGTCGTCGCCTTCGCCGATCCGGGATTGGTCAAACAAGGTCACGTGGTGCGACAGGTTGATCGAACCCAGGTTGCACACCGCGGTTTCGTCCTGCGACGTGACTTCCAGGATCTCGGTGCACAGGTTGGACAGGTGCACGACATTGCCCTCGCGCAGGGTCTGGTTGCAGGCGCGGTTGGCCTTGTCCTTGAAGTTCATCCAGCCGTTGCCCGTCTGCGCGAGCGTGCGCATCATCCGCGCGTACAGATCGCGTGCCTTCACCTGCTTGGTGGCCAGGCCCGCGGCCTCGGCGGCGCGGTAGGCGCGTTCGAAGGCCTC
>CBFGOS010000173.1:0-5280 GCA_965650425.1 uncultured Lysobacter sp.
GGGCAGGGCCCGTAAGCCGGAAGAGAGTCATACATCGTACTACCGGACTGCACATACCAACTCCCTCGCCCCTCTGGGGAGAGGGTTGGGGTGAGGGGACGGACTCCCGGCAGACGAAGAACCTCAATCCCACTCCGAACAAGCCCAGGTACCGTTCCAACTATCCAGCCCGAAAACCCAAGACCCGACGCCCGCCTCATGGCATCAACCCCTTCACATTCACCGGCTCCGCCTCGTTTTTCGCAGCGCCCTTGGGCTTGCCGGCGATGGCCATGCCGGCCACACGGTAGAAGTTGTAGCCGTGGTCCTTGCCCGGTCCGGAGATCAGCAGGTCTTCCTTCTCGTAGACCAGTTGCTGGCGGTCGTACTCGCACATTTCGAAATCCGGCGTGAGCTGGATGGCGCTGGTTGGGCAGGCTTCCTCGCACAGGCCGCAGAAGATGCAGCGGGAAAAGTTGATGCGAAAGAACTCCGGGTACCAGCGGCCGTCGGGTTTTTCCGCCTTCTGCAGGGAAATGCAGGCCACCGGGCAGGCCACCGCGCAGAGGTTGCAGGCCACGCAGCGCTCCTCGCCGTCGGGGTCGCGGGTCAGGACGATGCGGCCACGGTAGCGGGGCGGCAGGTACACCGGCTCTTCCGGATACTGCAGGGTGTCGCGCTTGCGGAAGGCGTGGGAAAAGATCATCACCAGGCTGCGCAACTGGGTGTAGGTGCCGTGGAGAACATGCAGGATTTCTTTCATCTCCGTCTCCTCAGCGGGCAGCCAGCACGAAGGCGCCGGTCACCAGCAGGTTGATCAGGGTCAGCGGCAGACAAACTTTCCAACTGAACGCCATCACCTGGTCGTAGCGCGGCCGCGGCACCGAAGCGCGTAGCAGGATGAACAGCATGATGAAGAACGCCGTCTTAAGCGCGAACCAGACGAAGGACAGTGAGGGCAGGAGGCCGAACGGCCCGTGCCAGCCGCCGAAGAACAAGGTCACAAGCAGCGCAGAGATGAGCACGATGCCGATGTACTCGCCAACGAAGAACATGCCCCATTTCATGCCGGCGTATTCGATGTGATACCCGTCGGCCAGCTCCTGTTCCGCTTCCGGCTGGTCGAACGGGTGACGGTGCGTCACCGCGACGCCGGCGATGAAAAAGGTAGCGAAGCCGAGGAACTGCGGAAGGATGAACCACACGCCATCCGCCTGGGCTTGGACGATGTCGCGCATGTTGAAGGAACCGGCCTGGGCCACCACGCCCATCAGCGCCAGGCCCATGAACACCTCGTAGGAGAGCGTCTGCGCCGACGCGCGTAGAGCGCCGAGCAGGGCGAACTTGTTGTTGCTCGACCAGCCGGCGAAGAGCACCGCGTAGACCGCCAGGCCGGCCATGCCGAAGAAGAACAGCAGGCCGATATTCAGATCGGCGACGCCCCAGGTCGGTGTCACCGGCACTACGGCGAAGGCGATCAGCAGTGCGCTCATGGCGACGATGGGGGCCAGGGTGAAGATCAGCCGGTCGGCGAACGGCGGCGTCCAATCCTCCTTGAAAAACATCTTGAGCATGTCCGCGCCAAGCTGGAAGGCGCCGAACGGGCCGACCCGGTTAGGCCCGTAGCGATCCTGCCAGAGCCCGAGCAGGCGCCGCTCCACCCAGCTCAGCAGGGCACCGGTGACCACCACCACCAGGAGGATGACGATGGCTTTGAGCACGGCCACCAGCACGGCGATCACGTCCGCAGTCAGCCAGCTCATTGCGCGGCCTCCTGCAGATCGGTCACCCATTGCCCGGTGAGCGGCGGAATACCGTCGAAGCCGGCCGGCAGCCCGACCAGCCCCTCACTCAGTTCCTGGCTTATGCGCAGCGGCAGGCGCAGCGTCCGGCCGTCGAGGGTCAGCCTGAGCCAGGCGCCGTCGTTCACGCCAAGGCGCGCCGCATCGGCTTCGGACAATGCCACATAGGCTGCGCATATGCGCTCCCGGATCGGCGCGGCACGCGCAGAGGTTTCCTCGCTGCCAAACAGGTGATGGAGCGGGGCCACCCGCCAGCGGCCGGGCTGGGGTTCGAAGGCGGCCGGCGCGGTGAACCAGCCGAGGCCATCACCGTGGGGCTCGATCAGGCGTATTCCGGGATCGCCGGCCCGCAGATGGCCGCCCACTTCGTCCTGGAATTTGTTCCAGGCCTGCGGCGAGTTCCAGCCCGGCGACCAGGCGAACGGGATCTGCTGGCGTGGCAGCGCGGCGCCGGCGTAGCCCTCCATGGAGAAGGCGAAGGGCGTGTCGCTGTCCTGCGGCGTGCGCGGCTCGTGCACGCTGATATTGGCGCGCATGGCGGTGCGACCGCTGTAGCGGTGCGGTTCGCGCGCCAGCTTGAGACCTTTGATGCGGAAGCTGGCTTTGGGCGCCGCGTCGCGGATGCCGGCCAGGGCCGGTAGCGCATTGGCGCAGGCATCGGTGACCTGGTCGAGCTGGGTCCAGTCCACTGGTTTGCCTTGCAGCGTGCTGTGCACGGCGTGCAGCCAGCGCCAGCTTTCCCGGATCAGATTGCCGGCGTCGTAGTAGGTCGGGTCGAACACCTGAAAGAAGCGTTGCGCGCGGCCTTCCTGGCTGACCAGGGTGCCATCGCCTTCGGCGAAGCTGGCGGCCGGTAGCAGCAGGTGGGCGCGCTCGGCGGTAGGAGTGCGCTGGTGATCGAGCACGATGACCGGACGGGCTGCTTGCAAGGCGGCATCCACCCGCGCGCGGTCTGCGCGGCGGTAGAGATCGTTTTCCAGCACCACCAGGGCGTCGGCATGGCCATCGCTGGAACGCTGCAAGGCTTCGTCCAGCGACATTCCGCCGACCAGGGCCAACCCCAGGCTGTTAGCTTCCGGGACGACCAAGCTGATCGAGCCCGCCTTGCCGCGCTGGTGCAGGGCTTTGGCGATGTTGGCTGTGGCTTCGATGAGCGCCGCGTTGCCAAGGGACATGCCGGAGATCAGCAGCGGACGCTGCGCCGCCAGCAGCGCATCGGCAATGCGTCGGGCCAGCGCTTCGGCGTCCGGCTCCAGGCCGGTCACCGCCGGCGCCCCCGCATCCAGCGCATGGGCCACGGCGAAGCCGAGGCGGGCGAGGTCTTCCGGTGCGGCGTGCACGCATTCCTTGGCCACGTCGTCGAGGCGGGTTTCCTCCAGGCCGGCGATGAACAGTGGGTACAGTTCGTGCTGGCCGATGTTCTGCACCGCGGCGTTCAGCCAGGGCTGCAGCTTCATCGCGGCGGCCATGGCTTCAGCCTTGCCCTTGACCGTCTGACGCAGGGCGAGGGCGATGCGCGCGGCGGTTTGGGTCGGGTCTTCGCCGAGGACGAAGACGGCATCGTGGTCCTCCATCTCACGGATCGAAGCGATGGGCAGCGGGCTGTTGCGCTGGACGTCGAGGGTCAGTCGCAGGAGATCCAGTTCGATGGCGCCGACGCCGCAGGAGAAGTTCTCCTCGCCGACCAGTTCGCGCAGGGCGAAGTTGCTTTCCAGGCTGGCGCGTGGCGAGCCGATGCCGATCACCCGCTTGCCAGCAAGCAACTCGGCAGCCTTGTCCACCGCCGCGTCGAGACCCAGGATGTGGCCATCGAACAGCGGCTGGCGCGGGCGGTCGCGGCGGTTGACGTAGCCGTAGCCGAAGCGACCGCGGTCGCAGAGGAAATAGTGATTCACCGAGCCGTTGTAGCGGTTCTCGATGCGGCGCAGCTCGCCGTAGCGTTCGCCGGGGCTGATGTTGCAGCCGGACGAGCAGCCGTGGCAGATGCTCGGGGCGAACTGCATGTCCCACTTGCGGTTGTAGCGTTCGGAATGGGTCTTGTCGGTGAACACACCGGTCGGGCAGACCTCGGTGAGGTTGCCGGAGAACTCGCTTTCCAGTACGCCATCCTCGACCCGGCCGAAGTAGACGTTCTCGTGGGCGCCGAACACGCCGAGATCGATGCCACCGGCGTAGTCCTTGTAGTAGCGCACGCAACGGTAGCAGGCGATGCAGCGGTTCATCTCGTGGGCGATGAAGGGGCCGAGGTCCTGGTTTTCGTGGGTGCGCTTGGCGAAGCGGTAGCGCCGGCGGTTGTGGCCGGTCATCACGGTGACGTCTTGCAGGTGGCAATGGCCGCCTTCCTCGCATACCGGGCCGTCGTGCGGGTGGTTGGTCATCAGCCACTCCACCACGCTGGCGCGGAAGGTCTTGGCTTCCTCGTCGTCGATGGAGATCCAGGTGTTGTCGCTGGCGGGGGTCATGCAGGACATCACCAGGCGGCCGCGTTTGTCGTTCTCGTCGCTGAACTGCTTGACCGCACACTGACGGCAGGCGCCGACGCTGCCCAGCGCCGGGTGCCAGCAGAAGTAGGGAATGTCCAGCCCCAGCGACAGGCAGGCCTGCAGCAGGTTGTCCGCTCCGTCGACTTCGAACGATTTGCCGTCTACGTGGATCGTGGCCATGGTTCCCGGTTTCGTCGTAGGGCCCGCATTGCGGGCCGTCGTTCGTATTCCCTCCGTGCGGAGGGGCCCCGCTTTACACGCCGACCGCCTCCAGTCGGGCTATGCCCGCTTCGAACTCCGGTCGGAAATACTTGATAGCACTGGCCAGCGGCTCCACCGCGCCCGGTGCGTGGGCGCAAAAGGTCTTGCCGGGGCCGAGGAAGTCGCACAGTTGTTCCAGAATCTCGATGTCGCCGGGCTGGCCTTCGCCGCGCTCCAGTGCGCGCAACAGCTTCACGCTCCATGGCAACCCATCGCGGCAGGGCGTGCAAAAGCCGCAGGATTCGCGGGAGAAGAACTCTTCCATGTTGCGCAGCAGGCCGACCATGTTGACCGTCTCGTCCACCGCCATGGCCAGCCCGGTGCCCATGCGGGTGCCGACCTTGGCGACGCCGGCTGCATAAAGCGGGGTATCCAGGTGCCCCGGCAACAGGAACCCGGTGCCGGCCCCGCCAGGTTGCCAGGCTTTCAGGCGATAGCCGTCGCGCATGCCGCCGGCATGTTCCTCGAACAGTTCGCGGGCACTAATGCCGAATGGCAGCTCCCACAGGCCGGGGCTCTTCACCTTGCCGGAGAAGCCCATCAACTTGGTGCCCATGTCTTCGCTGCCGGGGCGGGCGAGGGCCCTGTACCAGTCCACCCCGTTGCCGATGATCGCCGGCACGTTGCACAGGGTTTCGACGTTGTTCACGCAGGTCGGTTTGCCCCAGACGCCGACGGCAGCGGGGAAGGGCGGCTTGGAGCGCGGGTTGGCGCGTCGGCCCTCCAGCGAGTTGATCAGCGCGGTTTCTTCGCCG
>CBFGOS010000174.1:0-5272 GCA_965650425.1 uncultured Lysobacter sp.
CGCCCGCAACTGGGCGATGATCCCGCACGTCACCCAGCACGACGACGCCGACATCTCCGAGCTGGAAGCACTGCGCGTGCAGCTCAACAAGGAGAACGAGAAGTCGGGCATCAAGCTGACCATGCTCGCCTTCCTGATGAAGGCCTCGGTTGCCGCGCTGCAGAAGTTTCCCACCTTCAACGCCTCGCTCGATGCCACGGGCGAAGTGCTCACGCTCAAGCAGTATTTCCACATCGGCTTCGCCGCCGATACGCCCAACGGCCTCGTGGTTCCTGTGGTGCGCGATGTCGACAAGAAGGGCGTGCTGCAGATCGCGCAGGAGACCAGCGATCTGGCCAAGAAGGCGCGTGACGGCAAGCTCGGCCCCGCCGACATGCAGGGCGGCTGCTTCTCGATCAGTTCGCTTGGCGGCATCGGCGGCACCAAGTTCACGCCCATCGTGAATGCGCCGGAAGTCGCCATCCTTGGCGTGTCCAAGTCCGCGATCCGACCGGTGTGGAGCGGCAGCGCGTTCGAGCCCAAGCTCATCCTGCCGTTGTCGCTGTCGTACGACCACCGCGTCATCGACGGCGCCGCCGCCGCGCGCTTCACCGCCTACCTGGCGCAACTGCTCGGCGACATGCGCCGGGTCCTGCTGTGACGGGGGCGCGCATGGCCACGATCGAACTCAAGGTTCCGGACATCGGCGGTTACGACGATGTGCCGGTGATCGAACTGCTGGTCGCCGTCGGCGACACCGTCGCCAAGGACCAGGGCCTGGTCACGCTGGAGTCGGACAAGGCCACGATGGAAGTGCCGGCCTCGCATGCCGGCGTGATCAAGGAACTCAAGGTCAAGCTCGGCGACGCCGTGTCCGAGGGCAGCGTCATCGCCGTGATCGAAGCCGAAGGCGAGGGTGCGTCCCCCGCGACGGCATCGGCCGCCACGCCGGCCGTCGCCGCAGCAGCGCCATCTGCCGCAGCCGCAGCGTCGTCTGCCGCAGCCGCAGCGCCGACCTCCGGGGCTTCGACCGCGACGGCGTCTGCGCCGGTCGCCAGCCCAGCGTCGGCGACGGGGCCCGCGCCGGCCGCAGCCTCCGGCCGCAACGCCGACATCGAGTGCCGCATGTTGGTGCTCGGCGCCGGCCCCGGCGGTTACACCGCCGCCTTCCGCTCCGCCGACCTCGGCATGGATACCGTGCTGGTCGAGCGCTATGCCAGCCTCGGTGGCGTGTGCCTCAACGTCGGCTGCATCCCGTCCAAGGCGCTGCTGCATGCCGCCGCGGTGATCGACGAGGCGGCGCACGCCAAGGATTACGGCATCGACTTCGGCAAGCCGAAGGTCAACCTCGATTCGCTGCGTGCGCACAAGGAAAAAGTGGTCGAGCAATTGACGAAGGGCCTAGCCACGATGGCTCGGCACCGCAGCGTGCGCGTGGTAGAAGGCACCGGCCGGTTCGTCTCGCCGCACGAGTTGGAAGTCACAGGCAAGAGTGGCACCCAGCTCATCCGCTTCGAGCAATGCATCATCGCGGCGGGCTCGCAGGCGGTGAAGTTGCCGGGTTTCCCGTGGGGTGAACTGGGGGCGCGCGACAAGCGCGTCATGGACTCCACCGACGCGCTCGACCTGGCTGACGTTCCGAAGAAGCTGCTGGTCGTGGGCGGCGGCATCATCGGCCTGGAAATGGCCACCGTGTACCGCGCGCTGGGCAGCGAAGTCACCGTCGTCGAGTTCGCCGACCAGATCATGCCGGGCGCCGACACCGACTTGATCAAGCCGCTGGCCGACCGCCTGAAGAAGCTGGGCGTCATCGTCCACACCAAGGTCAAGGCCGCAGGCACCGAAGCGCTCAAGAGCGGTATCAAGGTGCGCTTTGAACCTGCCACCGAGGGCGGCAGCGCCCCCGAGGCGCAGACCTTTGACCGCGTGCTGGTCGCCGTCGGACGTTCGCCCAATGGCGGCAAGATCGATGCGGACAAGGCCGGCGTCCACGTCACCGACCGCGGCTTCATCCCGGTCGACCGGCAGATGCGCACCAACGTGCCGCACATCTTCGCCATCGGCGACCTCGTCGGCCAACCGATGCTGGCGCACAAGGCCACGCACGAAGGCAAGCTGGCCGCGGAAGTCGCGTTCGGCGAGAAGAAGGAGTGGGTCGCGCGCGTGATCCCGTCGGTGGCCTACACCGATCCGGAAATCGCCTGGGTGGGCGTCACCGAGACCGAGGCCAAGGCCAAGGGCCTCAAGGTGGGCGTCGGCAAGTTCCCGTGGGCTGCCAGTGGCCGCGCGATCGGCCTGGGCCGCACCGAGGGCTTCACCAAGCTGATCTTCGATGAAGCCACGCACCGCGTTATCGGCGGCGGCATCGTCGGCGTGCATGCCGGTGATCTCATCGCCGAGATCGGCCTGGCCATCGAGATGGGCTGCGAGGTGCACGACATCGGCGCCACCATCCACCCGCACCCGACGCTCAGCGAGTCGGTCGGCATGGCGGCCGAGGTCTTCGACGGCACCATCACCGACCTGTATCTCGCCCGTAAGAAGAAGTAATAGCAAAGCCCCGGCCCGGGGAGCACACCCGGGCCGGGGCTTTGAGTGCCGCCGTTGCGTTGCCTTTGACGAGGAGGATTGGCGCGGCGGGACTCGGGTTATGGGACAGGACGCGCGGCGAAAGGTTCCCGTCGACTGCGAAAGTTCAGGCGGTCAGCCCGGGTGACGGGGCCGCAGGCTGCGCGCGTCTGCCCTCCAGCCGCTTCCACACCTTCTCGTGAAGGTGGAAGGCCACGGTATTGATTGCCGGTTCCACCATGGCCAGTGCGCCTCCGACCCACACGCTGCCCGTCATGAGAAAGCCCACCGAGAAGGCGACGGTGAAGTGCACGGCAGCAAAGCTCAGCGTCTTGCGCATGGCGTCGGCCCGGAGATGAGAATGAATATCGATTATGGAGGCGCTGCACCGCGCGTCCAATCGAAAATTCCTCCCCAATCCATAGCTTGGATCAATCGGGAAGGCGTCGGTGCCCACGGTTCGCCCCGGGACTTTATGGCCAGCTCGGTTGCTCCGGCCCGGTAGCCGTTCTATACTTTTGCGGCTTACCCGGGCGCTTTTCAGCCCACTCCCTCCGACCGGGACCCGCGTGCACGACCCACACTCAGCAGGCCGTCGCCTGGCGACCCGCACGGTCGTCTGGCAAGCCACCGCGACAGCCTTGCTGGCGCTGGCTTTCCTGGCCAAGGGTGGCACGCATGCCCTCGCGGCGCTGCTCGGCGGCGGCGCGATGGCGGTCGGGGGTGCCCTTGCGGCCCGCCTGCTGTTCAGGGGCGGCGTCGGGTCCGCGGGCACGGTCATGGGCCGCTGGTTGGCGGGCCTGGCACTGAAGTGGCTGGTGGTGTTCGTGGTGCTGTGGTTGGGCGTGGTGGTCTGGCACTTGCCAGCACTGCCGCTGCTGCTGGGGATCGTGGCCGCACTCGTTGCGCTCGCCCTGGCCGCGACCCGCCGTTGACGGCGCCACTCCGTTGTTCACAACTTTCACATTGCAAGGTTAGGTCACATGGCCGGCGCGGCAGAACTGACTCCCACCGACTACATCCAGCACCACCTCAAGAACCTGACCGTCCAGGTCGGCGAGGGCGGCTTCTGGACCCTGCACCTGGACACCTTCATCACCGCGGTCCTGATGGGCCTGGTGATCGTGTTCGCGTTCTGGCTGGCCACCCGCAAGGCCACCTCGGGCGTGCCGGGCAAGTGGCAGGCCTTCGTCGAGATCTGCCTCGAGTTCGTGGACAAGCAGGCGCGCGACACCTACCACGGTCCAAGCAAGCTGGTGACGCCAATCGCGATCACCCTGTTCTTCTGGATCCTGATGATGAACCTGCTGAAGATGATCCCGGCAGACTTCATCGCCAAGCCGCTGGAACTGGTCGGCGTGCATTACTGGAAGCCGGTCCCGACCGCCGACGTCAATGCGACGCTGGGCATGTCGATCAGCGTGTTCTTTCTGATGCTGTTCTTCGCCATCCGTGCGAAGGGCCTCGGCGGCTTCACCAAGGAATTCCTGACCGCGCCGTTCGGCAAGTGGATGGTGCCGTTCAACCTCATCCTCAACATCGTTGAGTGGCTGAGCAAGCCGATTTCGCTGGCCATGCGACTGTTCGGCAACATGTTCGGCGGCGAGATCGTGTTCCTCCTCATCTGGGTGCTCGGCGGTGCCGGCATCCTGGGCGCCCTCGCGGGCGGTGTGTTCGGCCTCGGCTGGATGCTGTTCCACCTGCTGGTGATTCCGCTGCAGGCGTTCATCTTCATGATGCTGTCCATCGTGTACCTGAGCCTGTCGGAAGACGCTCACTAAGCGCCTCGGCGCACGCTCAACGTTTCAACCCTTCCTCGTTTCAACCCTTAAGCACCCGTTCGGAGACAACCATGGAAATCCTTGCCCACCTCGCTTCGGTTCAGGCCTCGACCGTTCTGGCCGTCGGCATCATGATCGGCCTCGCCGCCCTCGGCGCCGGTCTCGGTCTGGCCATCATGTCCGGCAAGTTCCTTGAGTCGGCCGCCCGTCAGCCGGAGCTGATCCCGGTCCTGCAGGTCCGCATGTTCATCACCGCCGGCCTGATCGACGCCGCGTTCATCATCACCGTCGCCGTCGCCCTGCTGCTGGCCTTCGCCAACCCGCTGGCCTCGGCGCTGCTGGCCGAAGCCGCCAAGCTGGCCGGCTGATAAGCCAATCCGCTTGACGGGTGCGGGCCGGTTCGCCGGCCTGCACCACGGTTGAAGGACGGGCGCGCCATCGCGCCCTTTCCCGTCACCTCTGGCAGAGCATCATCAATGAACATCGGCATGACCCTCATTGCCCAGGCGCTGGCGTTTGCCGGTTTGATCTGGATCATCGCGACCAAGATCTGGCCGCCGCTGCTGGCCGCGATCGAAGAGCGCCAGCAGAAGATCGCCGAAGGTCTGGCCGCGGCTGACAACAGCCAGAAGGCCCTGGCCCAGGCCCAGGAACAGGTCGACGCCGCCCTGCGCGAAGCGCGTGGCAAGGCCAACGAGATCATCGAGCAGGCGCACCAGCGCGCCAACCAGATCATCGACCAGGCCAAGAACGAAGCCCTCGCCGAAGGCGAGCGCCAGAAGGCCCTGGCCCTGGCCGAGATCGAAGCGTCCGCCACCCGCGCCCGCGAGGACCTGCGCAAGCACGTGTCCGCCCTGGCCGTGACCGGCGCCGAGAAGCTGCTCAAGCGCGAAATCGACGCCAACGCCCACAAGACCCTACTCGACGAACTCGCCACGGAAATC
>CBFGOS010000175.1:0-5253 GCA_965650425.1 uncultured Lysobacter sp.
CGAAGGCATCCTGCTGGAAGACACGCCGCAGGGCGTGCGCTGGCGCCGGGCCTGAAGGACGCACCGATGAATGACACGCCCTTCCCCCTCGAACCCAGCGCCGCCGAAGCGCAGGCCGCGATCCGCGACGAGTTCGCATTCTTCGGCGACTGGGCCGAGCGTTATCAGTACCTGATCGACCTGGGCCGCAAGCTCCCCGACCTCCCCGCGGAGTGGAAGGTGGAGGAAAACCGCCTGCACGGCTGCCAGTCGCTGGTGTGGATCGTGGCCGAAGGCAATGCCGACCGGTTGGACTTCCACGCAATCAGTGACTCGGCCATCGTCTCCGGCCTGGTCTATCTCGCGCTGCGTGTGTACTCGGGGCGCAGCGCGCAGGAAATCCTAGCCACCAACGCGGACTACATCGCGGACATCGGCCTGGCCAAGCACCTCTCGCCCACGCGCAGCAACGGCTTGGTCGCGCTGCTGGGCTTCATCCGCGACAAGGCCCAAGCCGCCCTGTGAGCACACCGATGCCGGGAGTGGCGGCGGTGCTGCGCAACCCGGCGTTCCTCGGACTGCTGGGCTATCGCCTGCTGGCGATGCTGTCGTACCAGATCGTGGCGGTCACGGTCGGCTGGCACGTCTACGAACTGACCCGCGACACCCTGTCTTTGGGCCTCATCGGCCTGGCCGAGGTGGTGCCCTACATCGCCTTCGCCCTCTTTGCCGGCTATGCGGTGGACCACCTGCCCAGGCGTCGCCTCGGCATGGCCGCGTGCCTGGGGCTGGCGCTGACGACGCTGGTGCTGGCCGGCGTGGCGCACGGGACCGTGCCGGCGTGGGGCACGCTCACGATCTATGCCGCCATCGCCTGCAATGGCATCGTCCGCGCCTTCCTCGCGCCGGTGTACATGTCGCTGTTCGCGCGGGTACTCCCCCGAGAGGCCTACGCGCGCGGTGCGGGCATCAGCAGCGTGGTCATGCAGACCGGGCTGGTGGTGGGACCCGCCTTGGGCGGCGTGCTGGTGGCACTGGGCGGCAAGACCACCGCCTACCTCGTGGCGGCAGCGCTGGCGCTGGCTGCGGCGATCGCCATCTTCAGCCTGCGGGTGTCGGAGCCACCGCTGCCCACCGAGCGTGCCCCCATCTTCCGCAGCATCGGCGAAGGTCTGCGCTTCGTGTTCAACAACCAGGTGATCCTGGGCGCACAAGCGCTGGACATGTTCTCGGTGCTGTTCGGCGGCGCGGTGGCGTTGCTGCCGGCGTTCATCAACGACGTCTTCCACTATGGGCCGGAAGCGCTGGGAATCCTGCGGGCAGCTCCAGCCGCAGGTGCGGTGCTGGTAGGCCTCTGGTTTGCGCGCCACCCGCCGGACCGCAATGCCGGCAGGCTGTTGCTGGCGGCCGTGGCGGGGTTTGGCCTGTGCATCATCGGGTTCGCGCTGTCGCGCCACTTCTGGCTGTCGGCCGCGCTGCTGACGATGTCGGGCATGTGCGACAGCGTCTCGGTGGTGGTGCGTTCCACCATCCTGCAATTGTCCACGCCCGACCACATGCGCGGGCGCGTGGCATCGATCAACGGCATCTTCATCGGCTCGTCCAACGAACTCGGTGCATTCGAGTCGGGCGTGGCGGCACGACTGATGGGGCTGGTGCCATCGGTGGTCTTCGGCGGAAGCATGACATTGGCGGTGGTGGGCCTGACGGCGCGCCTGGCCCCGAAGCTGCGGCGATTGCACCTGGGTGACCTGCGCTGAGGTTCATCCGACCGGCGATATTCCACCCGACCCGACAACGGGCCGGCTGTTGACTGGGCTCAGAACCCGTAATTCATGCTCAGCAGGTAGTAGCGACCTCGTGGGTCGTCCGTGGAGAAGTCGTAACCGGCCTGGGACACGTCATAACTGACGGGGTCATGACCCGCCAGGTTGCGCACGTTGAATGACATCCGCCACCGCGGTGACGACGCATAAGCCACGTTCAGATCGAACACACTGAAACCCGGTGTGACACAACGACCCTGCTCGACGTTCTTCCAGAGACAATCCTGGTCGGGCGCGTGCACACGAACCGACCCGGCACGCCGCCAGTTCAGCGTGTGCGTCCATTTGCCGATGCTCCAATCCACGGCACCCAACAGGCTGCTGCGCGGCGCCCTGAAACCGGCATGGTCCAGCGTCGGCGCTCCCGGGGCACGCGTGCGCTCCAGCCGATCGAGGAAGTACGCGCCGCCACGAATGCCAAACCGCCCCAGCGCACGCGTCTGCCACTGGTAGCGCACCTCGGCTTCGAAGCCCCGCAGGTCGCTCTCGCCGACGTTGTCGTAGTAGTCGTTGATGCCGACGAGGCGCCCCGCCCCGTCCCGAACCAGTGAACCGGGCAGCGTGGCCCCGGCGTCCGCCGCACTGGTGGGCAGGATCTCGTTGCGGCGGCTGATTCGGAAATAGTCCACGCTGGCCTGCAGGTGCGACGTGGGCGCCCATACCGCGCCCAACGTCTGGCTCGAGGACGTCTCCGGCCTCAGTCCCGGGTTCTCGATCGCCCCGCGCAACAACACGCAGTAGTCCCCCTGACCAGCCACCGGCACCAGGTAACGGCACTGGCCAAATGAAGGCTGGTAGGGGAATACATCGTAGTTCTCATCCACGCCCGGGCGACGCAACTCGAACAGCGTCGGTGCGCGGTAACCGGTTGCGATCGTGCCGCGAAGGGTGACGGCGTCGACGACGTTCCACTTCAGGCCCAGCTTTGGCGACCAGCGGCTGCCGTACCCCTCCCGGTAATCCAGGCGCAACGCGGCGTCGGCTTGCAGCCGCGGCAACACCGGCAGGCTGAGCTCGCCGTACAACGCGGCACCCGCACGGCGCTCATCGATCCGGATCTTCTGCGGCCCCAACGCCACGTCATGCGCAAGCATGAGCTGGTCAGGACGGTGCACCAGCCCATCACGCAACACCTCCAGGCCACCTGCAAACTTGGCCTGTCCGCCGCGCATGTTCCAGGCGACGCCGTTGGCCCCCAAGCTCACCTGCTCGAAGGTCGACGTACCCCGGGCGGTGATCGGCGGCGAAATGGCCGCCAGCAGTCCTGGGGGATTAGCCACCCCGAACCGATAGCGATTGGCGTACACCGCATCCACAAACGCCGTCTCGCGCACCAGACCCTGGATGCGGCTGCTGACACTGTTGCGGTGGTGCGCCAAGGCGGCATGCCATTGCCAGTCGCCCCGCCAACCGCGTAGCTCCGCCGTCAGGTCGAATGACGTGGCGTCCGTGTCGTTGCGGACAGGGCCTATGTCAAAGAATGCGTAGTCCAGGCGCTCACTGCCGGGAATCCAGTCTGGATGCGTGGACGGCAGCAGCACGCTGGCGTGGAAGGGCGCGCGCCACAGCACCTGCTCGGAGTGCGCCAGGCGCACATGCGTGTTCCATTCCGCGCGCTCGCCCACCGGACCTCGCACGCTGGAGTAGAACGAGCCACGCAAAGTCTCGGGTTCCAAGCTCTCAAAACGGGGCGGATCGAATGCGCATTGCCCCGACGCATCGCGGGGGGCCCCCGGACAGTAGCTGCGAAGCAGCCTGCCATCCTCGTCCCGGTAGCCCAGTCGATATCGCCAGTCACCCAGACGAAGGTGCCGCAAGTCACGGGTGCGCCAACTGCGCTGGCGACCCAGCAGCCCCTCGCTGCGGAAATATTCCGCACCCAGGAACAGGTCGCCGCCCTCACCCCACGTGCGCCCCAGCGTCAGGGCCACCTGCGACTGTTCCGCATCGCCCGCTTCCGTTCCCCCACGGCGGACCACGAGCGTCGGCTCCTCCGCGTCCTTGCGCAGGATGATGTTCACGACACCGGCCATCGCGTCGGCGCCGTAGATGGCCGACGCCCCGCCCCGGATGATTTCGACGCGATCGACGATGCTCAACGGGATGCTGGCCAGGTCCGTCAGCCCCCCCAGGTCGGCCGAGACCAGGCCATAGTTCGCGACGCGCTGGCCATCCACCAGAAACAGCGTCGCCCGCGGCCCGAGGGCGTAGAGGCTGGTCGTCGCCGCGGATGCAAAGGGTTGTTGGGCCGCACTGCCGCCTTCCACCGCGACGTCAACCGGATGGTGGCCCTGCATGCCGGGCTGCTCACGCAGCAACTCAAACAGGGTCAGGTGCCCGCTGGCCTCGATCTGCTCGCGGGTGATCCGGGTCATCGGCGAAGCCTCGATCCCGTCGACGGGCGAGCGCGGGATATGCGTTCCCGTGACCGTGACCGGGCCAACGTCCACGGGGGTGTCGTCAAGCGCTTTGGCCCGCGGAGCGGGGACCGACTTGGGCATGGGCACCCGCTCGACGACGAACGTGCCATCGGCCACGGGCACCGCGCGCAGGCCTGTTCCCCGCAGCAGCATCGCCAGCGCTTCGACCGGACTGCGCGCGTCGGATACCAGGTGCGATCGACGCCCGGCCACCAGCGTGCCGGGGTACAACAACTGGATGCCGGCCTGGCGCGCCAATGCTTTCAGTGCGTCATCCAACAGGCCTGACGGGACGTTCAACCGACTCGGCACCCGGATCGCCGGGCCGTGCACTTGCGCAACCGCCACCGGCATCAGGCCGGAAAGGACGGCAGTCAGGGTAAGGGCGTTGCGGCGGCGTGGCAGGGCCATGCGCGGGCGTCACAGGTCAGGGTAAACGCCCCACATTACGAAAGCGCGACAGCACACGCAACGGCAAACGATGCCGTCGGGTGCCTGTCAGCGCTGTCACTGGTGCAGGCGAATTTCGCCCTCTCCCAGGCGCTCGGCGCGCAAGCCCCAACCCCGCTCCAGCGCGGACACCAGCGCCTGCTGGTTTCCAGCCCGGAACACGCCGCTGATGGTGATTTCGGCCAGCGCCGGGTCGGCCAAGGTCAACTTGGTGTCGGAGTAACGATTGGCTTCCGCAAGCAGCGCGTCCAGACGTTGTTCCTTGAACACCAGCTCGCCCTGTGTCCAGCCTTCTGCGACCGCCATGTCCAACGTTTGCACCGGCTCGAAGCCGGTGCCCGCCCGCACCGCCACCTGCTGGCCGGGCGCGAGCTGCACGCTCTCCGCCCTGCCAGCCGACGCGGTAGCCGACACCACCACCGCGCCGTCGACCAATCCCACGTTCACCGTTCCGCCGTCGCGGCTGACCTGGAACGTGGTACCGATGTCGCGGATCACGGTGCCCCCCGCGTGCACAAGGAAGGGCAGGGGGTCGTCTCCCACGTGTAGTTGCACCCGCCCGACGTCGACATCAACCT
>CBFGOS010000176.1:0-5251 GCA_965650425.1 uncultured Lysobacter sp.
GCTCGATCATCGCCGGCCTGTTCGGGCGGCAGGTGGGCCGTGCCGGCGCGCACAGCATCACCATCCTCGGCGTGGCCGTCAGCTGCGCGCTGTCGGGCTACGTACTGTGGCAGCTGGTGGGGCAGGGGGCCGCGCCGTTCAACGAGAACCTCTACACCTGGTTCCAGGTCGGCGGGTTCGAGGCGCACGTCGGCTTCATGGTCGACAAGCTCACCGCCATGATGATGGTGGTGGTCACCTTCGTGTCGCTGCTGGTGCACATCTACACCATCGGCTACATGGAAGAGGACCCGGGTTACCAGCGCTTCTTCAGCTACATCTCGCTGTTCACCTTTTCCATGCTCATGCTGGTCATGAGCAACAACTTCCTGCAGCTGTTCTTCGGCTGGGAAGCGGTGGGCCTGGTGTCGTACCTGCTGATCGGCTTCTGGTTCAAGAAGCCGACCGCGGTGTTCGCCAACCTCAAGGCGTTCCTGGTCAACCGCGTGGGTGACTTCGGCTTCCTGCTCGGCATTGCCGGCGTGGTGCTGATGTTCGGCTCGCTGGACTACGGCACCGTGTTCGCCAATGCCCCGACCATCGAAGGCGCGACCATCGCGATCTTCGACGGGCATGAGTGGTCGGTCGCCACCTTGATCTGCATCTGCCTGTTCATCGGCGCGATGGGCAAGTCGGCCCAGGTGCCGCTGCACGTCTGGCTGCCGGACTCGATGGAAGGCCCGACGCCGATCTCGGCGCTGATCCACGCCGCGACCATGGTGACCGCAGGCATCTTCATGGTGGCGCGCATGTCGCCGCTGTTCGAGATGTCCGAGACGGCGCTGCAGTTCATCCTGTTCATTGGCGCCACCACGGCATTCTGGACCGGCCTGATCGGCATCGTGCAGAACGACATCAAGCGCGTGGTCGCCTACTCGACCCTGTCGCAGCTGGGCTACATGACGGTGGCGTTGGGTGCCTCGGCTTACAGCGCCGGCGTGTTCCACCTGATGACCCACGCGTTCTTCAAGGCGCTGCTGTTCCTCGGTGCGGGCTCCGTGATCATTGGCATGCACCACGAGCAGGACATGCGCCGGATGGGCGGGCTCAAGAAGTACATGCCGATCACCTACATCACCATGGTCATCGGCACCCTGGCGCTGGTTGGCACGCCGTTCTTCAGCGGCTTCTACTCGAAGGACACCATCATCGAGGCCGCCAAGCACGTGTCCGAGCACCGTGGCTGGGTGGGGCAGTACGCCTACTGGGCCGTGCTGCTGGGCGCATTCGTGACTTCGTTCTACAGCTTCCGCCTGCTGTACCTGACCTTCCACGGCAAGGAGCGTTTCCACGCTGCGCCGCCGTCCGACTATGTCGCGCCGGAAGCAGACAGCGACGCGCATGCGGCCGCGATTTCGCACGAGCATGACGCCAACGGCCACGATGCACACGGTCACGACGACCACGGTCACGACGACCACGGCCACGGCCACACCCCGCATGAGTCGCCGTGGGTGGTGACCCTGCCGCTGGTGCTGCTGGCAATCCCGTCGATCCTGATCGGCTTCTTCACGGTCGGCCCAATGCTGTTCGGCACCGACTGGGCTGGCCACCACGAGCAACTGCCGTTCTTCCTGGGGGCCATCGATCTGACGGCCGCCCGAGACACGGTACTCGCGCTCAAGCACGAGCTCTGGCACGGCCCGGTGGCGTTCGCGCTGCACGGCTTCAAGGCTCCGGCGTTCTGGCTGGCCTTTGCAGGCTTCGCGCTGGCGACGTTCATGTACCTGCTCAAGCCGGAGTTGCCGGGCAAGGTGGCGCATGCGCTCAAGCTGCCGATCCGCGTCCTCGAGAACAAGTACGGGATGGACACGCTTTGGATCAACGGTTTCGCCGGTGGTGGCGTGGCGCTGGGCAAGCTGTCGCGCATCCTTGACTCGCGCGTGATTGACGGTGCTGCGGTCAATGGCAGTGCGAGCCTGGTCGACTTCACCGCCCGCCTGGTCCGTCGCGTCCAGTCCGGCTACCTCTACCACTACGCCTTCGCGATGATCCTGGGTCTGATCGTGATCCTGGCCCTCCTCATCCGCAGCTGGCACTGACGACAAGGACCGAGACGTGAGCCCCGAGCCCTTGCAGAGTTCATATCCCTTGCTCAGCCTACTGATCTGGCTGCCGATCATCGGCGGCGCCGCCACCCTGTTCCTCGGCAATGAGCGTGCGAATGCCGCACGCTGGTTCGCCACCGCGGTCGCCGCGGTGACGTTGCTGCTGAGCATTCCGCTGTTCACTGGCTTCGACATGGCCACTCCGGCGATGCAGTTCGTCGAGCGCCACGCCTGGGTCCCGGCGTACAACATCCAGTACGCGCTGGGGGCCGACGGCATTTCGGTGGCCCTGATCGGCCTGACGACGCTGACGTCGTTGCTGGTGCTCATCAGTGCCTGGACGTCGATCGACAAGCGCGTCAGCCAGTACTACGCGGCTTTCCTGATCCTCGAAGGCCTGATGATCGGCGTGTTCTCCGCGCTCGACGCGATGCTGTTCTATGTCTTCTTCGAAGGCATGCTGATCCCGATGTTCATCATCATCGGCGTGTGGGGCGGCCCGCGCCGCGTGTACGCGTCGGTGAAGTTCTTCCTGTACACGTTCCTCGGCTCGGTCTTCATGCTGATCGGCCTGGTGTACCTGTACCTGAAGGGCGGCAGCTGGCAGCTGGCCGACATGGTCAACCTGCCGCTGAACGCGACCGAGCAGATGTGGCTGTTCTTCGGCTTCCTGATTGCCTTCGCGGTGAAGGTGCCGATGTTCCCGGTGCACACCTGGTTGCCGGATGCGCACGTGGAGGCCCCGACCGCCGGTTCGGTGATCCTGGCCGCCATCATGCTGAAGATCGGTGGCTACGGTTTCATCCGCTTCACCCTGCCCATCGTTCCCGACGCGGGCCACGAGTGGGCATGGCTGGTGATCGCGCTGAGCCTGATCGCGGTGGTCTACGTAGGCCTGGTCGCACTGGTGCAGGACGACATGAAGAAGCTGATCGCCTATTCGTCGGTCTCGCACATGGGCTTCGTGACCCTGGGCACCTTCATCGCCTTCGGCCTGGTGCGTGACTTCGGCAACACCGACGCCGCCCGCCTCGGCATGCAGGGCGCGATGGTGCAGATGATCAGCCACGGCTTCATCTCGGGCGCGATGTTTACCAGCGTGGGTGTGTTGTACGACCGCATGCACAGCCGCATGATCAAGGACTACGGCGGCGTGGCCAACGTGATGCCCTGGTTCGCGGTGTTCTACGTACTGTTCGCGATGGCCAATTCCGGCCTGCCGGGCACCTCGGGCTTCGTCGGCGAGTTCATGGTGATCATCGCCAGCTTCCAGAAGCACCCGTTGATCGCCTTCGCCGCGGCGACGACGCTGATCATTGGCGCCGGCTACACCCTGTGGCTGACCAAGCGCATCCTGTGGGGAGACGTGGGCAACAAGCACGTGGCCGAGCTGGAGGACATCAACGCCCGCGAAGCCTTCGTGCTGGGCGTGTTCGCCGCCGGCGTGCTGCTGCTGGGCGTGTATCCCAAGCCGCTGACCGATCTGATGGAGCCGGCGATCGCCCAGCTCGCCACGCAGATCGCCTCGACCAAGCTTTAAGAAGGGCTGACGATGACCCTGCCTGTGACTGTTTCCACCGACCAGCCTCTGGTGGCGGTGCGTTCCGCCGCCGAATTGGCGCCGCTCTTGCCCGAGCTGGTGCTGGTGGGTGGTGCGTTCGCCCTGCTGATGCTGGACCTGTTCCTGCCTGAGCGCCGCCGTGTCGTGACTCACCTGCTGGGCGTCGCCCTTTTGCTGGCGGTCGCTGCGATGGTGGCTGCGGGTGTGGGCGGGCAGGGCACGATCCTGAGTGGCATGTTCGTTCGTGACACCGCGGCCGACGTGCTCAAGATCGGCATTGCGCTGGTGAGCGCTTTGGCCATGGTCTACACGTGGCCATTCCTGCGCGAACGCGGGCTGTACAAGGGCGAAGTCACCGTGCTGATGCTGTTCGCCACCCTCGGCATGATGCTGATGGTGTCCTCGGCGACGCTGGTGATGGTGTACGTGGGCCTGGAAATGCTGGCGCTGTGTTCGTATGCGCTGGTGGTGACCGACCGGGACAGCCCGTTGGCGTCCGAAGCCGGCATCAAGTACTTCGTGCTGGGTGCCCTGGCCTCGGGCCTGCTGCTGTATGGCATGTCGCTGATCTATGGCGCCACTGGCTCGCTGGACCTGCACGCGATCGCTGCCGTGGCTGACGGCAGCGCCTCCCTGATGCTGGTCACCGGTCTTGTCTTCGTGGTCTCCGGCATTGCGTTCAAGTTCGGTGCGGCGCCGTTCCACATGTGGCTGCCGGACGTGTACCACGGCGCGCCCACGCCGATCACGTTGTTCATCGGTTCGGCGCCCAAGCTGGCGGCGTTCGGTATGACCTATCGGCTGCTTGAGTCCGGCATGGGCCCCTTGGACAACCACTGGCGCCTGATGCTGGCGGGTCTGGCCGTGCTGTCGCTGGCCATCGGCAACCTGAGCGCGCTGGTTCAGTCAAACCTCAAGCGACTGCTTGCCTACTCGACCGTGTCGCACGTGGGTTTCCTGTTCATCGGCTTCGCCGGTGGCGGGTCCCAGGGCTACGCGGCGGCGATGTTCTACGCCATCAGCTACGCCATCATGTCGGCTGCCGCGTTCGGTGCCATCGTGGTGATGTCGCGCCAGGGCTTTGAAGCGGACCGCATCGAAGACTACAAGGGCCTGAACGCCCGCAACCCTTGGCTGGCCGGCCTCGTGCTGTGCGTCATGGCTTCGCTGGCGGGTGTGCCTCCGTTCCTCGGGTTCTGGGCCAAGCTGGCGGTGCTGCGCGCCGCCATCGAGGGCGGGATGCTGTGGCTGGCGATCGTGGGCGTGGTCTTCGCGGTGATCGGCGCGTTCTACTACCTGCGCGTGGTCAAAGCGATGTACTTCGACGAGCCGGAAAGCGATGCGCCGGCGATTCGTGAGAACCGCCCGTTGCACATCGCCTTCGGTGTCAACGCGCTTGCGTTGCTGGCGTTGGGTTTCGCCTGGAATCCGATCATGGCCTGGTGCCAGGCGGCGTTCTCCCTGTAAGAAAATTCATGAACGGGGGTTGCGGTAATTGGTATCCCCCGTTATCATTGTCCTTCTGATGCGGGGTGGAGCAGTCTGGCAGCTCGTCGGGCTCATAACCCGAAGGTCGCAGGTTCAAATCCTGCCCCCGCTACCA
>CBFGOS010000177.1:0-5214 GCA_965650425.1 uncultured Lysobacter sp.
AGGTAGTTGTCGAACCACGAGTCGATGATCAGCGCCTGCAGCTTGTCGGTGTCGCGCGGCTTGGGCGGCGGAATGCGATGCACGATGGCTTCAAGCACGTCGACCACGTTCAGGCCGGTCTTGGCGCTGATCGCCACGGCGTCCTCGGCGTCGATGCCGATCACCGCTTCGATCTCTTCCTTTGCCCGCTCGATGTCGGCGGTGGGCAGGTCGATCTTGTTGAGCACCGGCACCACTTCCAGGCCCTGCTCCACCGCGGTGTAGCAGTTGGCCACGGACTGCGCCTCGACACCCTGCGCGGCGTCCACCACCAGCAGCGCGCCCTCGCACGCGGCCAGCGAGCGGCTGACCTCGTAGCTGAAGTCCACGTGGCCGGGGGTGTCGATGAAATTCAGGAAATAGGTCTGCCCGTCCTTGGCCTTGTACGGCAGGGACACGGACTGGGCCTTGATGGTGATGCCGCGCTCGCGCTCGATCGGATTGGAGTCGAGCACCTGCGCTTCCATCTCGCGGTCCTGCAGGCCACCGCAGATCTGGATGATGCGGTCGGCGAGGGTCGACTTGCCGTGGTCGACGTGGGCGATGATGGAGAAGTTTCGGATCTGCTGCATGCGGGGGCGCGGCGTGGGACCGCGTGGGCCTGAAAGGTTAACGGTCAATTATCGCACAGGCCGGGTTACTGGCCGTCCTGCCCCGCAGCGTTTGGCTTGGGCGCCCATTCAACGGACCGAGGACAAGGGCCGCCCAGTGGGCCGCCGCGCGGTTGCGGCGGCCCATCCGACAGCGGCCCGAGGGA
Organism: uncultured Lysobacter sp.; assembly: GCA_965650425.1. Classification (GTDB taxonomy): domain Bacteria; phylum Pseudomonadota; class Gammaproteobacteria; order Xanthomonadales; family Xanthomonadaceae; genus Aerolutibacter. The sequence goes on from CBFGOS010000177.1 coordinate 797, forward strand.
CCGACCCTGCCTCAGCCCTTGTCCGCCGTGACCGGCACGTACCGCGTGCCGCCGCGGCTGCGCACCAGCAGCATCACCGTGTCGCCCGCCTTCACCGAGGCCAGTGCGCGGTCCAGCGCGGCGACCGAGCCCACCGCCTGGCGCCCGACGCCGAGGACCACGTCGCCGGGGTTGAGGCCAGCCTCGGCGGCGCCATCGCCGGTCACGCGGGCCACTACCACGCCTTCGTCCTTCTCCAGTCCCAGGCGCTGGCGCTGGTTGGCGTCAAGGTCCTGCGCGGCGAAGCCCAGCGCGTTGCTGCCACGGCCCGGGGCGCCCGGCGTGGCCGGCGCGTCACCTTCGTCGTTGGCGGCCACGGCGTTGTCCAGCGCACCCAGCACCACGGTCACCTCACGTTCGCGCCCATCGCGCACCACGCCCAGCTTCACCTTCGAGCCAGGGGCCAGACCGCCGATCAAGGGCGGCAGGTCGCTGTTGGTGTTGACCGGCCGGCCATTGACCGAGCGGATCACGTCCATGCGTGCGATGCCCGCCTTGGCGGCGGCACTGCCGGGGACCACATCGCCCACCAAGGCGCCGGCGTTGTTGGGCAGGCCCAGCGCCTTCGCCGAACCGGCGGTGATCGCCTGGACCTGCACACCCAACTGGCCGCGACTCACGCGACCGGTGGCGCGCAACTGCTCGGCCGAGTTCATGGCCACGTCGATCGGAATGGCGAAGCTCACGCCCATGTAGCCGCCCGAACGGGAAAAGATCTGCGAGTTGATGCCCACCACCTCGCCCGAAGTGTTGAGCAGCGGCCCACCGGAATTGCCCTGGTTGATGGCCACGTCGGTCTGGATGAACGGCACGTACTGCTGCTCGGGGCTGGTGGTGCGCCCGACCGCGCTGACGATGCCCGCAGTCACCGAGTGGTCCAGGCCAAACGGCGAACCGATGGCCACCACCCACTGGCCCGGCTTGGTATTGGCGGCGTTGGCCACGCGCAGGAACGGCAGGTCCTTTGCGTCCACCTTGAGCAGGGCCACGTCGGACGGCTGGTCGCTGCCGATCACCTTGGCGACGAGTTCGCGGCGGTCATTGAGGCGCACGCGAACCGTGTCCGCCCCATCCACCACGTGGTGGTTGGTCAGCAGGTAGCCATCCTGCGAGATGAAGAAGCCGGTGCCCTGCGAGATGCCCCGGCGCTGCTGGGGCCCGCCGGGGAACGGCATGTCAGGGCCGAAGAAGCGGCGGAAGATCTCGGGCACGTTCTCCATGTCGGGCGTGCCGGCGTCCTCGCGCGCGTTTCGGCGCATGCCCACTTCAGCGGTCACGCTGACCACGGCGGGTCCCACCTTCTGCACCAGGCCCGTGAAATCCGGCAGGCCGGTCACCAGGGGCGCAGCGGGCGTGGCCGCGGGAGGCGGCGCGATGGGGGTGGCGGGCGACTGCGCCGAGCAGGCCGCCGGGATCAACGCCACGAGGGCGGAAGCGAGGGCAAGGGTCTGGAACGGTCGGTTCATGGAATCGGCCTCAGGGTGAATCGTGGTCTGTCAGCGGCACGGTGGAGGGCCGCGCCGGGCATCAGGGTTGGGGAGTGGCGTCGGCAGCGGACGCTTGCGCGTGCGCCGCATCCGGCTCGAACGGATAGAACGACGGCGACGCCTGGGGCGTGCCATAGCTGGCCGTGAAGGCACCCGTCGCGCTGGACCCGGGCAACACCGCCCGCGGCCACGGCCGCGAGACCAGGTCGCCGGCCTGCGGCTTGAACGGATCGGTGACGGCAGGGGCGGCCGGTCGCGGGGAGGACTCGGCCGCCAGGGCCATCGTGGCAGGCGCATCCATCGAACGACGCGTGCTCGCCACGGCAGACGGCGCTCCGGAACGGCTACGACGTTCGGCTACGCGGCGGGGTGCATCGGCAACCGCCACCGCCGCGACCGCCACTTCGACGCCACCGGCCGGAGCGGCCGGTGCGGCATCGGGTGCCAATGCAGGGGCGTTGCCCGCGCTCGGGCCGGTCGCTGCGGGGATGACCGCCACCGGATTACCCACCGCCTCCGCATCGCTCCCCGTGCCCACGCCCGAGAAAGGATGGGTCACGAACAACGCCGCCACGGCCACCGACGCGGCGAGCGCCGCCCGGCCCCACCAGCGCCGGGCCTGCGCCTGTGCGGCACTCGATGATGCGCGACGCTCGTCGCCTGCGACCACGGCCACCGGCGTTGCCTCCGCAGCCAGCGCCGCCGAGACCCGTTGCGCGAACCCGGACGGCGCCAACCCGGCCGCCTGGCCGCGCAGGACGTCGCCCGCCAACTGCCAGCGGCTGCAGGCATCGCGCCATTCGGCGTCGTGGTCCAGGCGTCGCAACGCGAAACGCATGGCGTCGCCATCCAGTTCGCCATCGAACAGGGCACTGAGGGCTTCGCGGTCGCTGGGGGTCATCGAGGAGCTCATGGGCGGGCGTTCTCCCGGGCGTCGTTGTCCAACAGGGGCTTGAGTTGTGCGTCGATGGCGTCGCGCGCGCGGAAGATGCGCGAGCGCACGGTGCCGATCGGGCACCCCATCTGTTGCGCGATCTCGTCGTAGCTCAGGCCGTCCACTTCGCGCAGGGTGATGGCCACTTTCAGGTCCTCCGGCAGGGCTTCGACCGCATTCATGACGGTGCGTTCGATTTCCTGCCGCAGCAACTCGTGTTCGGGGGTGTCGGTGTCCCGCAGCCGCAGGCCCACGTCGAACTGCTCGGCGTCCACGGCGTCGATGTCGTCCGTCGGCGGCCTGCGGTTCTGCGCTACGAGGTGGTTCTTGGCGGTATTCACTGCGATGCGGTGCAACCAGGTATAGAACTGGGCGTCGCCCCGGAAGTTCGGCAGCGCCCGGTAGGCGCGCATGAACACATCCTGGGCCACGTCCTGGCATTCGCTCCAATCCGACACGTAGCGCCCGATCAGCCCGACGATCCGGTGCTGGTACTTCCGTACCAAGGCATCGAACGCCGTACTGTCGCCGCGCTGGACGCGCCTGACCAGCTCCTGGTCCAGGTCCAGTTCTTGGGACACGATGTTTTCGGCCATGCCTTGCCGGCACTCCTGTCAGCTCGGCCATTGCCGAGCACTGAGACAACCCTGTCGGGGGAAAGTTCACTCCGCGCCACGACGCGGTTCCGGATATTAAATGGGGCGCCCACCGGGCGGTCGCAACTGCCGTGCGTCATGCGGGCCGGACAAAACTGCACGGCCGACCACGGGCGGCTCTCCCCAGTCCCGGTTTGGCCACTTCGTGACCTGCCCCGCCCCTGGCTTCCAAACGCCCATTTGACTGCGGGCGAAGGTCCTCGGGATGATAGGCGGATCCTCCATACGTGAACGGATGGTTTCCGGAATGACCGCTGGCCTCCAGGGACAAGACAACTTCGCCGGGCTGCGCCTGCAGCACTGGCGCACCGAGCCGCGCGCCGACGGCGTGCTGGTGCTGGTGTTCGATCGGGCCGGGTCGCCGGTCAACACCTTCGGCCAAGACGTGCTGATCGAACTGGACGGCCTGTTGGAACGGATCGCCATCGACCCGCCCAAGGGCCTCGTCGTCCGGTCGGGCAAGGACAAGGGGTTCATTGCCGGCGCCGACATCAAGGAATTCCAGACCTTCGACGAGAAGGGCGTGGTGGGTGATGCGATCAGCCGCGGCCAGCGCGTGTTCCAGCGCCTGGCCGAGCTGCCCTGCCCCACGGTCGCGGCCATCCACGGCTTCTGCATGGGCGGCGGCACCGAGATCGCGCTGGCCTGCCGCTACCGCGTGGCCAGCAATGACGCCTCCACCCGCATCGGCCTCCCGGAAGTGAAGCTGGGCATCTACCCGGGCTGGGGCGGCAGCGTGCGCCTGCCGCGCCTGGTGGGCGCACCGGCCGCATTCGACCTGATGCTGACCGGACGCTCGCTGTCGGCCGCGGCCGCGCGCGGCATGGGGCTGGTGGACAAGGTGGTCGATCCCGCGCAGCTGATCGAAGCGGCGGCCACGCTGGCCCTGCGTGGCACGCAGCGTCCGTTCAAGCAGCGTGCCATGGCGTGGGCCACCAACACCCTGCCCGCGCGCAAGCTGCTGGCGCCGATGCTGGCCAAACAGGTGGCGCGCAAGGCGCGCAAGGAACACTACCCCGCCCCGTTCGCGCTGATCTCCACGTGGGAACGCGCCGGTGGCGGCGTCAAGTCGCTGCTGGCGGCCGAGCGCAAGTCGGTGGTCAAGCTGGCTTCGACGCCGACCGCGCGCAACCTGATCCGGGTGTTCTTCCTGCAGGAACGGCTGAAGGCGCAGGGCGGCAAGGAACACCGGATCCAGCACGTGCACGTGGTGGGTGCCGGCGTGATGGGCGGCGACATCGCGGCGTGGTCTGCGTACAAGGGCTTCGAGGTGACGCTGGCCGACCGCGAGCAGCGTTTCAT
>CBFGOS010000178.1:0-5176 GCA_965650425.1 uncultured Lysobacter sp.
GCCCGAGCGCCACGCTCAACGCCGCACTGGCGACGCTCGCGGGCTGAGCCTGCAGCCGAACGCCGGGCGCGGCCAGCGCCCGGTCAAGGCCCGCGATTGGCGCATGCCCGCGCCACGGCATCTGCCGCGCAATACGACGAAGGCCCGCCGATCTGCGGGCATTCATCATTTTGATCCTGGGGCGATGCGCCGGCGATCGGCGGCATGCATCGGTAGCGGGTGCGCGCTTACGCGGCCCGGTCGTAGCAAACGATGACGTAATCGTTGGCGGTTTCGGTGGCAAATTCGCGGGCGGCCACGATGCGGGCCTCCTGCGTCACCGATGCGACTTGACGCTGTGCGACCGAACGACGGCCATAACGGGTGCCGAAGGCGCGGTCCCGGTACGAAGCGACGACCGGTCGAGCGGTTTCCTGGAAAATCGGACTGCGAAACAGTTGCATGACACTCTCCTGGGTTGGCGGGGAGCTGCCCGGTGCAGACCAAGCTCGTCCCTGAGCGAGGCGCACTTTGCCAGCGCCCAATGACAACCGGGTGGATGGCGTCTTGCAGATTTGTTGCAGCGCAGCACAGGACCTTCTGGGGAGCCCGCGCTCAACGCACGTAGGGACTCTCGACGTTCTTCGCGCGCTCGCGTTCCTTCTGGTCGAAGAAGCGCAGCGCCTTCTCCTCCGACATCTCGAACTTGGGCGCCACGTGCGGCAGCAACAGGCGCAACCACGCATGCTCCACGCGGTGCGCTTCCTCGGGGCAACGCTCCGCACGGCCGGCCGGCAGGTCGCCGTCGGTGACGATGTACAGGTACTTGCCCGGGTCGCGCCCGTAAATCATGCATTGCAGGTTGAAGTAGCGCTGCTCGCCCAACGCGTGCTCGTCGGCGTACGCGTCGAGGTTGTATTGGCCTTGGGCACGCTGCAGGAACCAATGCGCGGCCATGCGCAGGTTCTCGGTGACCTGGCGCGGCGATTCGTCCACGCTGGCGAACTTCTGCATCAGCATCACCGCCAACTGGTCCACCGCATCCTCCTCGCGGCCGGTGGTGGGCAGGTCGAGCAGGCGGATCAGCGCGTGTCCGGTTTCATGCAGCAGGATGAAGCGCAGGTTGGCCAGCACGTACTGGTGCGGGAATTCCTCCTCCAGCGTGCCAGCTGCGCGCATCGCCTCGGCCTGCTTGTTGAGCACCTGGATGGTCTCGTAGCACAGCACCACTTCGTTGGTGGCCGGCGCATAGAACGCATCGGCGCTCTTGCACTCGGCGGTGACGTACTTGATCGGCTTGGGCAGCTGGAACAGGCCGTCGATGGCCTGGATCTCGTGCAGCTTCTGCAGGAAGTTGCCCTCGCTGGCGGCCTGGTGGATCGGCTTCAGCGCTTCGCTGCGCGGCGGCACGTATTCGTAGGTGAAGTTGGTGCCGGCCTCCGCCTTGGATGCGGCGGGCTGCAGGGCACCTTCGCCACCACGCACCGCCACCGGCAGGCGCGCAACGGCCGGCGCCGTCGCGGGGGACGGCCGCGTGGCATCCCACCACGCATGGCCTGCCGCACCGGCGATCACGCCAGCGATGGCAGCGGACAGGATGCCGATGTACTTGGCCCGCACGCGTTGTCTCCCCCCGGTTGCGCCGATGCGGCGCGGTTCGCGCCCTAACGGAAACGATGGTAGCGATTGTCGTGTGAAACAAGTGGGGTGCCGGGTCTGGCCTTGGCACCGCCCTTCGGCAGGGGCGCCGCCGGACCCATTCGCGCTAGGCTTGCCACTTTCCACGCCCGGAGCCCCGCCATGACCTCCTCCCGCCTGGCCCTGCTGCTGCCGCTCCTGCTGGTGGCCTGCGCATCCACGCCGTCCGCCGACACCACCGCCACGTCGCAGGCCGCCGACGCCGCGCTGGACGCCGCCATCGCCGGCGCCTGGCGCGACCCGGCCAACGTGGCGCGCGACCCGCACCGTCATCCGGCGCAGACCCTGCGCTTCTTCGGCGTGACCCCGTCCAGCCACGTCATCGAGATCACCCCCGGCGGTGGCTGGTACACCGAGATCCTGGCCCCCTACCTGCGCGAGGACGGCCACCTGGTCGCCGCGCTGGCCGTGGCCGGTCCCGCGCAATCGGAAGGCCTGCGCAATTACCTCACCAAGGGCAACGCCGGCTTCCGCGCCAAGCTGGCTGCGGGCCCGGCGCAGTACGACCGGGTCGAAGTGCGTGAGTTCAGCGTGCCGCAGCCCGTGCTCGGCGCCGATGGCAGCGCCGACGTCGTGCTGACCTTCCGCAACGTGCACAACTGGACCCAATGGGGCACCGACCAGGCGATGTTCGATGCGTTCTTCCGCGTGCTCAAGCCCGGTGGCGTGCTGGGTGTGGTCGACCACCGCGCCAAGCCCGGCACCGACCTGGAGACGATGAAGAAGTCCGGCTACCTCACCGAGGCCCGGGTGCAGGAACTGGCGCAGCGCGCCGGCTTCGTGCTGGAAGCCCGCAGCGAGGTCAACGCCAACCCGCGCGACACCACCGCTCACCCCAATGGGGTGTGGACGTTGCCCCCCAGCAACCGCCACGACCCGGAAGACGCGCAGATGTACCGCAACATCGGCGAGAGTGACCGGATGACGTTGCGCTTCAGGAAGCCCGCCCGCGACTGACTTCGCGTGGCGGTAACGCTGGCGCCGTGCGCGCGCGGCTGTCACGTTGCGCACGCCTGCGCTTTCCCCGCCCATGCTCATCGCCTTCAACAAGCCCTATGGCGTGCTGTGCCAGTTCACCGACCGCAGCACGCCGCCGCGCCCCACGCTGGCCGGATTCTCCCTGCCGCCGGACGTGTACGCCGCCGGCCGCCTGGACCACGACAGCGAGGGCCTGCTGCTGCTCACCGACGACGGGGGGCTGGCGCACCGGTTGACTGACCCGCGGCACAAGCAGCCCAAGACCTATTGGGTGCAAGTGGAAGGCGACGCCGGTGAGGCGCCACTCGACGCGCTGCGGCACGGTGTGGCGCTCAACGACGGCCCGACCCGGCCCGCGCGCGTGCAGCGCATCGCCCCCCCTGCGCTGTGGCCACGCGACCCGCCGGTGCGGTTCCGAAAAACCGTGCCGGACAGTTGGCTGGAGATCACCATTACGGAGGGCCGCAATCGGCAGGTGCGGCGCATGACCGCGGCCGTGGGGCTGCCCACGCTACGGCTGGTGCGGGTGGCCATCGGGCCGCATCGCCTCGAGGGGCTGGCACCCGGTGCGTGGCGGACGTTGGCGGACCCGGTGGCCACGGAGGCGCCGGAAGCGGTGTCGCGCCCGCGCAGCCGGCCTCGCGCCCCTTGCGATGCGCCCCGACGCGAGCCGGCGCCAGGCCGCCGCGGCTCAACGCCCGGGCGGCGCTGACGGCGGGATCGGCACCGAGTTGGCACCGGCGCGGGCGAGCAGCAGCACCGCGCCCAGCACCACCGCGGTGCCCAGCAATTGCAGCACGGTGATGCGTTCGCCCAGCAACCACCCGCCGAGGAACACCAGCGACACCGGCCCCAGCGCTGACAATTGCGCCGCCGTCCCCGCACCAAGGCGCGCCACCGCGCCCATGGTGAAGGTCACCGGCAGGAAGGTGCATAGCACCGCATTGACCAGTGCGAGCACGTAGGCGCCCGGCGGGAACGCGAGCAACTGCGCCGGCTCGCGTGCCAGCAGGTAGTGAACCGTGGTGGCGGCCGTCGACACCGTCATTGCATAGGCGACCAGCCGCAGCGACCCGATCCGCCGGATCAGCTGGCCGGACATCGCCAGGTACAGCGCATAACTGAAGGCGGCCGCCAGCACCAGCAAGCTGCCGCGCACCACGTGCGGGCCCTCCACGTGCAGGTTTTCGGCAAAGACGAGCGCGACGCCGGCATAGCTCACCGCCATCGCGATCCATTCTCGGCGGCGGACGGCACGGCCGAACGCCAGCAATCCGATCAGCACCACGAAGGTGGGGTTGAGGAACAGGATCAGCCGTTCCATCGACACCGGCACGTACTGCAGGCCCCAGAAGTCGAGCAGGCTGGACAGGTAGTAGCCCAGCACGCCCAGCACGAGGACCTGCGCCCACTCGCGTCGGGTCAACGGCGTGCGGTTGCCGCGCAGGTGCTCACGCACTCCCAGGCCGATGAAGAGCGGTAGCGAGAGCGCCATGCGCAGGGCCATCACGTCCAGCGCATCCAGCCCGTAACGGAACTGGAACTTGGCCAGGATGGCCTTGGCCGAGAACAGCACCGCACCCGCGGCCCCCAGCAGCAGGCCAACCCGGCGCACCTGGGCCGGTGATGCAGCCAACGCGGTCATCGCGTGGTCAACGGATGGCGGCGGGAGCGGGGCACGCGAACGGCGGTCATCACAGAATCCTGAACTGGGGTCACCTAGGATGCGGCCCGTTCCGGCGCATGGCCAGCGATGGGGTTCGGTCCTGGCCTTCCAACCGGAGTCGACCCACCTGAACGGGTGGCCTGCGCCATACGCTGGCGTTCTGCTACCGTGGTCAGCCTGGATGCCACCTACTGGCCGTTCGCCGGCCACTCAAACCCTTGGGGATGAATGGGTAACACCACTTCGACCGCTCGCATCCTCGTCGTCGATGACCAACCGGCCAACCTGCGAGTGGTCAGCATGCTGCTCGCGCGCCAGTCGTTCGAGGTCATCACCGCCGCCAGCGGCGAGGAAGCCCTGGACCGTTTCGAGGAGCAGCCGCCGGACCTCGTGCTGCTGGACATGATGATGCCGGGCATGGACGGGTTTGAAGTGCTGGAAGGCCTGCGCGAACGCCGGCACCCGTTCGACGTGCCGGTGGTGTTCGTGACCGCGGCGCAGGACCGCGATCTTTTGTTGCGCGCGTTCGAGGCCGGTGCGGTGGATTACGTCACCAAGCCGTTCCTGCCCGAGGAGTTGCTGGCGCGCGTCAATGCCCATGTTGGCCTGAAGCTGACTCGCGACCGCCTGACGCGCGTGGCGCGCGAGCGCGAGGAACTGGTCAACCTCGTCGCGCACGACCTGAAGAATCCATTGAGCAGCGTGCTGTTCGCCAGCGACATCCTGATCAACGACGGGGTAAAGCCCGATCGCGTGCCGCGATACCTGCGCATGATCCACGAGAGCGCGCAGGACGCGCTCGGCTACATCCGTGACTACCTGGAAAGTCGCGCGCGTGGCGGCACGAACCCGCAT
>CBFGOS010000179.1:0-5129 GCA_965650425.1 uncultured Lysobacter sp.
ACTGCTCTTCCTTGGTGAACGGGTTGATGCCCTTGCGCTTCGGCTTGGCCGGCACCTTGACCACGGTGATCTTCAGCAGGCCCGGCAGGGTGAACGCACCCGCGCCCTTCTTGTTGACGGAGGCAGCCACGACCTCTTCGAGCGAGCTCAGGATCTGGCGCACGTCCTTCGCAATCACGCCCGTCGCCTCGGACAGGTGGGTCACGAGCTGCGACTTGCTCAGCACTTCCTTGATCGACTTCGGCGCAGCCTTGGCGGCAGCCTTCGGAGCAGCCTTCTTGGCGGCCGGCTTCTTGGCGGCAGCCTTCTTCGGAGCAGCAGCTTTCTTCTTCGTTGCCATCTTGTTCCCCATGGGAATCGGAAAAAAACAGGTTGTTTGGTGCCAGTAACCCCTTGGCACTGCGAATGTAGGGCAACAAGTGCGCGCCGCCAAGCGGTTCGGACGAGAAATTTGCGGTTTTTTGGTCGAATTCGGGGCTTCCGGGTCGGCTGGCATATGATTTGGGCTCCACGATGCACCGAGGAAGGCCGGATTGAGCGGCTCAGACCCAACGCCCGCACTGTTCGCCCACCTGCCCGACGGCCTCTTCGGCCCACTGGCATCGCCCAACCGGCTCCATTACTGGAGCATCCTCGGCCGCCTGTATGCGGAGTACTTCGGCCCCGACGCACCGCTGCCGCCCAGCGACGGCTACCCGCGCCGCGAACTCACCGCCGCCATCGAACGCTGGCTGCTCAGCGACGATCCATGGGAAGACGACGAGGGCGAATCGCCCGACACGCCGCTGACGGTGCGCGCCAACGCCATATACGAACGCCTGCGCGCCGCAGGATGGCTACGCCAGGAGCGCGTGGGCGTGCGCGAAATGGCCTCCACGATGCAACCCGTCAGCCTGCTGCTGGGGACGCTGTGGGATTTCGCCGAGCGGGGCCCCGCGTTCCTCGGTGCCAAGATCCGCTCCGTGGAACTCCTGCTGCGCCAGGTGGTGGAACACGACGCAGGTGGCGATGCACTGGACGAAGCCGCCGACCAGACCCGCGGCTTGCTGTCGCATGTCGCGGCGATCAGCGTGCGCGTACGCGACCTGATGCCCGAACTGATCAAGGCCGGCAGCACCGCGCAGTTCGCCCGCCAACTGTTCGAGCGCTATGTCACCGAGCTGTTCATCGGCGATTACGCGCAACTCCACAATGCCGACCATCCGCTGGCCCGCCGCACCGCAGTGCTGGCCTTGGTGCGCGACATCGAGCAATCCGAGCATCGCGATCGCCTGCTCCACTGGTACCAAGAACGCACGCCCGGCCATGACGCCGAACGCGCGGCGGGACGTCTGGAACGCAGCCTGCGCCGCCTGCGGGAACTCGACCGCATCGCCGAATACCTGGAACGTCTGGACGAAGACATCCGCCAGGCCAACCGGCGCGCCCTGGCGTTCCTCGACTACCGGCTGCGCGCTCCGGACCGTTTCGACGTGCTGCTGCAGCGCGCCTGTCGCGGCGCCCTCGCCGCCCCGGAGCACGAGCTGCGCCTGCCCGTCGCGCCGGGTCCGCTGCTGGATGAGGCGCGCCTGCGCGCCCCACGCAACCGCTCCCGCCCGATTCCGCGCACCGCCAACGTCACCACGCCGCCCACGCCGGAGCAGCTGGCGCGCATGCACCTGCTGCGGCAGATGAAGCGGGTGCGCCAGGTGTTGCCGGAAGATCTGTCGCGCTACGTGGACCGCCACCTCGGCGGGCGTGAGCGCGTCAGCTCCGACGAGCTGGCCATCGACAGCATCGCCGACCTGCGCGCCTACCAGGTGCTGAGCACGCTCGCGCTGCGCGGCCACCGCAACGGCGGCCTGCGCCGCGACGACCCATTGCGGCGGATGTTGCGCGGCTTCGACGTCGAACTCGACGCTCGCGCTCGCACCGCCAACCACCACCTCGACACCCCGCGCTTTACCCTGCGCCGCACGAGACACGCTGCATGAAACGATCCTGGGCCCACCTGAGCCAGCAAACCGGCGGCACCTACACCCCGCAGGACTTCGAGCGCGCCGCGTACCGCCTGGTCACCGAACAGGTGCTGTACGCCAGCGACCGCCGCTCCCGCAACGCCTACCACCTGGTGGAAACGTGGCTGGGCGACTTCACCTCCGCGCTGGAACCGCTGGGCATCCGCCTGGAGCGCAACGCCCACTTCCGCTACATCGTCGCCCTGCCCGCGCATGCCGAAGGCGTGGCGGTATCGCTCAACGAGACCCTGCTCGCCCTGGTGCTGCGCCAGCGCTACGACCAGGCCATGCGCCGCGGCGAAGTGGAGGAACACGGCGAGGTCACCGTCGAACTGCCCGACCTGCAGGAAGCCTGGCCCGCGCTGACGGGCCGCCCCATGCCGGAAATCGGCACGCTGCGCGACCTGCTGCGCACCGCCCGCCGCTGGGCGTTGTGCCGCGAGGAGGAATGCGAACCCGGCGACCTGCAGCCGTTCCGCATCGTCGTGCGCCCGGCCATTGTCGAGATCATCGGGCCGCAGTGGTTGCTACGCCTGGACCAGCACAATCTGGACGGCATTGACGACGACGAAACCGACCCCGACCAAGAGATCCTGGAAGACGAATCGGCCGAGAGTCGTCAGCAAGGCGATGACCGGGCTGACGATGCACTCGACTTGCATGCCGACAACACGGTCAGTCCGGGCGGTGATGGCACCACCAACACTGCCCACCCCGCCCCTGCTGCCGCAGACCACTCACTGACCGACGGAGATGCCTCGCATGTTCCTGCTTGAGCGCGTCCACCTCGTCCAGTTCTTCCTGTTCCAGGCCCAGACCCTGGAACTGGACCGCACCACCGCCGTCATCGCCCCCAACGGCGCCGGCAAGAGCGCCCTGCTCGATGCCCTGCAGATCGTGCTGCTGGGCGGCGACCGCAACCAGATCCGCTTCAACGCGCAGGCTGGCGGCAACCACCGCGCCCGCACCATCCGCGACTACTGCCTGGGCGTGTACCGTACCGGCGACGACGGCCGCGCCCGCCGCACCGCCACCACCTACATCAGCCTGGCGTTCCGCGACGAAGCCACCGGCGAACCGCTCACTGCAGGCATTGCCCTCGGCGCCTCGGCGGACGAGCCCGACCACCGCGTCAACGGCCTCTACCTGCTCCCGCACGTCGACCTCGCGCTGGACGACCACCTGGAACAGGTCGATGGCCACGAACTGCCACTGGAATGGGCCAGATTCCGCGAGCTGATCTCGCGCCGCTGCAAGGACAACGGCACCACCGCCGACCTGCACGCCAGCAGCGACCGCTTCGTCAAGGAACTGCTGCATCGCCTGCGCCCCTCGCCCACCGCACATCTGGATGCCGGTGCCTGGCGCAAGGCCTTCCGCAACGCCCTCAACCTGCAGCGCGTCGATGACGTGGACCTGTTCGTCCGCACCTTGGTCGCCGAGGAACGCCCCACCGACATCGGCCGCTTCCGCGCCCTGCTGGACGGTTTCCGCCAGATCAAGGAGCGCATCGAGCAGGTCGCTCGCCGCATCGACGAAGCCGAAGCGGTGGACGCGCAATACCGCAAGGTCGCCAGCCTGGCCACCCGGTCCAGCAGCTACCGCGCCCTCGCCGCCGAATACCGGCGCGACGCGCACGGCGAAGCCGTCGATGCCGCCGAACAAACCCTGCAGACGGCCAACGACCAGTCCCGGCAATCGCAACGCGCACTGGAAGGCGCGCGCAGCGGACTGCGAACCGCCGAAGCCGAATGGGACGAGGCCAAGGCGCGCCTGCAAAGCACGCCGGGGCACAACGAACAATCCAGCTTCGACGGCCTCGCTACCCGCGACCGCGAGGAACTCGCGCGCCTGAAGAAGTCGCTCATGCGCGACGCCGTACTGGTGCGCGACCTATTTCAGGCCGCGACAAAGCTCCAACTCCCCACGCTCGACACCGGCCTGCTGCAGTCCGCCATCGCGCCGTGGCAATCGCTGTACGACAGCCTCGCCTCCCTGCCAAGCGACGCGGCGATCCCCGCCGATCCCGAAGCCCTCCACGCCCGCCTGCACGAAGCGCTGCGCCTGGCCGAACCCGTGGTGCGCGCCGTCGCCGCCCACGACCGCGACCAGCACAACGCCATCGACGCCGCCCACGACCGGGTGAGGTCGCTGCGTGCCAACCTGGAACGCCTCGGCGCCGGCAAGGCCGAACTGCGCCCGGACGTGCTGCGCCTGCTCAACTACCTGCAGGAAGAAGGCATCCCCGCCCGCCCCGTCTGCGACCTGGTGCGCGTCACCGACCGCGACTGGCAGCCCGCCGTCGAGGCCTACCTGCGCACCCACGTCGAGGCGCTGCTGGTGCCGCCGGAACATGAGGAGCGCGCCGTGCGCCTCGTGCGCGGCCTGCACGGCAGCCGCGCGGTGTACGGCGCCAAGCTCGCGCTGGCCAGCCACGCTCGCCGCCATGCCGCTGCCACGCCGCCGTCCGACGCGGTTGCCGCACTGCTGGACGGCGACGATGCCGACGCCCTCGCCTACCTGCGCCGCCAACTGGGCGACGTACGTCGCGTCGACACCGATGCCGAAGTAGTCCAGAGCCGCCACGGCCTGTCGCGCGACGGCCTGCTGGCCAAGGGTGGCGGCGTCGAGCGCCTGCGCCTCCCCGCGTCGGGCGAACTGCGCATCGGCGCCGCCAACGACCGCGAACGCCAGCGCCTGCTGCGCGGCGACCTCGAGGCTGCCATCGCCGAGCACGAGCGCCTGCAGCGCCGGGCCCGCCCCGTCGCCGATTGCGCCGCCGCCCTGGCGCGCCTCGGCAACGCCGACGAAGTGGCCGGCTCCATGCACACGCGCCTTCTGGAGCACCGCGAAGCCGTTGATCGCCTCGACCGCCTGCGCGAAAGCCAAGCTGCCTTCGCGAACCCCGACCTGCTGCGCCTCACCGAGCATGCCGAGGCGTGCCGCCTCCGCGTCGATACGCTGCGCCAACAGGTGGAAGACCAACTGCGGGCCGTCACCCGCAACGAGGAGGCCGTCAAACGCGCCCTCGCCGCGCTGGACGAACTCAACGCCCAGACCGAGGCCATCGCCCGCGCCGCCATCGACGCCTTCGCCGACCCCGACGTCGATCCCAATCTGGTCGAACGCCAC
>CBFGOS010000180.1:0-5102 GCA_965650425.1 uncultured Lysobacter sp.
GCGCGCGTGCGCGTAGCCTGCACGCCGCCGGCCGGCGCTCCCGCTTATGTGTCAGACATCCCCGGTATCCGCGGGCATTAAGACTTCTCCGTGACGTGCCGTCCATTGCTGCGCCACATCCAGCCCCACCACGGCCAACAACGGCAGGCCAATCGCCATTGCCAGCAGATCGCCGGGCGGGGGGGCGAAGCGGAACCAATCCGCGACCATCGGATGCACGATGGACAGCGTGAGCAAGCCAGTAGCAGCCACGGTCACCAGCCAGAACGGCAGGTTGGGCGTACGCAGCGCGCGCCACAGCGAGCCCCCCGAGCGGTGCAACAGGATCAGCCCCAGGTTGCCCACCACCACCGATGTGAACGCCAGCGCGGACACCTGTGGGTGGGGGGCGCCGGCACGCGTCGCGAGCCAGTGCGTCGCGGCCACGGTGGCGAACATGACCGCGCCTCGTCCCAGCGCACGCAGCAGGGTGGGGCGGTCCAGCAGCCGCTGGCCAGGTGGCCGCGGCCGTCGGCGCATGAGATCACTGGCCGGCGGCTCGCGCTCCAGCACGATCGAGCAAGCGGGATCGATGATCAGTTCCAGGAACACCACGTGCAGCGGCGACAGCACCGGAGGAGTGCCCGCCAACAGCGGCAGCAGCGCCAGCCCGGTGATGGGTACGTGCACCGCCAGGATGTAACGCACTGCTCGCGCGATGTTGTCGTAGGTGCTCCGACCCAGCCGGATGGCGCGGACCACGCTGACGAAATTGTCGTCCAGGAGCACGATGGATGCCGCCTCGCGGGCCACGTCCGTGCCTCGTCCCCCCATGGCGATGCCGACGTGCGCGGCCATCAGGGCAGGGGCATCGTTGACCCCGTCGCCGGTCATCGCGACCACGTCACCGTCGTGCTTGAGGGCCTGCACCAGGCGCAGCTTGTGCTCGGGCCGCACGCGTGCGAACACACGGGTCGTGCGCAGGCGTTCTGCCAGTTCGCGTTCGTCCCATCCATCGACATCACTGCCATGCGCCACGCCATCGCCGTGGGCAATGCCGGCCTGGGCTGCAATCGCGCGCGCCGTGCCGGCGTGGTCGCCGGTCATCATCACCACGCGGACGCCAGCGGCCTGTGCTTCGGCAACGGCCTCCGGCACGGCATCGCGCAATGGGTCCGCGAACGCGATCAGGCCGTGCCAATGCAGGCGGAATTCGCACGGGTCGTCGGGCAAACAGGCGGCGTCCGAGGCGGGTAATTCGCCGCGGGCCGCGGCAAGCACGCGCAGTCCGCGTTCGGTCATCGCCTCCATCGCGGCGTGCAGGGCTGCGCGCGCCGCATCGTCGATCCCACATAATCCGGCAATCGTTTCCGGCGCGCCTTTTGCCGCGATGACCAGGCTCTCTCCGGTTCGCCACGCCTGTACGTACGCCGGTAGATGACTGGAAAGCGGGTACTCGCGAAGCCGTTGCCACCCTTCCGGTTCGCTCGGTTCACCGGCACGTTGTGCGGCATCGACGACCGCACGGTCAATCGGATCATGCGATGTCGGCGGGCAAGCAAGCACGGCCGTCGCAAGCAATTGGCCGGGCGCGGCCTCGTCCAGTTCGGCGACCGCCATGCGGTTCTCGGTCAGCGTGCCCGTCTTGTCCGTGCATAGCACGGTGATGGCGCCCAACGCCTCGATGGCGGGTGCCCGGCGGACCAGCGCATTGTGCTTGGCCATGCGCCACGCCCCCAGCGCCAGGAACACCGTGAGGACCACGGGGAATTCCTCTGGGATGTTGGCCATCGCGAGCGTGATGCCGGCCAATACCGCTTCCAGCCAGTCCTGTCGCAGCAGGCCATACAGCACCACCATCAGCACGCAGGTGGCCAGGCTCAACGCCGCGAAGACGGTCACGGTGTGGCGCATTTCGCGCTGCAACGGCGTGCGCTCCAATTGGATCGTGGCGAGCGTGGTGCCGATTCGGCCGACGGCCGTCAGCGCGCCTGTCGCAACGACTTCCGCGGTGCCGCGGCCACGCACGACCAGCGTGCTGGCATGCAGCAGCGCATCGCCGCCGGCAAGCCGCGCGACCGGGACGGACTCGCCGGTCAGCAGCGACTCGTCCACATGCAGGTCTGTGCCCTCCAGCACCTGCGCGTCCGCGGGCACACGGTCGCCCTCCGTCACCAGGATGACGTCGCCCACCACCAGTTCGCGCGCCGGCACCACGATGACATCGCCGTCGCGCACCACGTGCGCACGTGGACTGCTGAGGTCGCGAAGTGCCTGCAGTGCGCGCTCGGATTTGTACTCCTGGTAGACGGTCAGCCCAACCACAAGAACGACCGACGCGAGCAGGAGTGCGGCCTCCTGCGGGTCGCCCAGCAGCGTGTAGATGCCCGCAGCGGCGGCGAGCAGCAGCAGCATCGGCTCGCGCAGGACGTCAAAGAGGATCGACCAGTGCCGTTTCCGGCCGGGCTCGGGCAGGGCATTGGGGCCGTCGCGGCGCAAACGCGCGGCCGCTTCGGCGGCGGTGAGTCCCGGCATAGGGATGGTCATGGCCTCGTTGTCCGCAGTATCCGCTGCCTGCCCCAGTAGCGCTTGACGGGCATCAAGACACGGCGGCCGGGAGGGCGCAAGATGACACCATGGCCATGCTGCCGTTCCGTGACCGCGAGGACGCCGCCCTCCGTTTGGCGAAGGCGCTTGTGGCGCATGCATCCGCCCGCCCGCTGGTCCTGGCCATACCCCGTGGCGCCGTGCCGATGGGGCGCATCATCGCCTCCGCCCTGGGTGGGGACTTGGACGTCGTGCTGGTCCGAAAGCTTGGCGCCCCCTACAACCCCGAGCTGGCGATCGGCGCAGTGGACGAGGCGGGACACATCACGCCGGCCCGCGAGCCCGAACTTGTGGCGTCGGTTGAGCCCTCGTACCTGGATCGGGAAATCCACCGCCAGCTCGCGGTGATCCGGGAGCGTCGCCAGACCTACTGTGGCGGACGCCCGCCCATGCCCATGACAGGCCGCACGGTGATCGTGGTCGACGATGGGCTGGCCACCGGTGCCACGATGGCCGCGGCCTTGCGGGCAGTGCGCCAGGCTGGGCCGTCGCGCCTGATCTGTGCCGTGCCGGTGGCCGCACGTGACAGTCTTGCGGCCATCGCACCCTTGGCTGACGAGGTGGTCTGCCTGGCCCAGCCCTCGCCGTTCTATGCGGTCGGCGCCTTTTACGATCGGTTCGAATCGGTCTCCGACGACGAGGTCGTGGCGGCGTTGCGGCCCGAAGAAGCGCCCTGAGAGATTCCATCGTCCCGCCCCGCAGTGCCTGGCAGCCACACGGGCGCGACCGGCATCGCACTAACGCCTAATTGACGGCGTTATTTAGCTACGTGAACATTGCAAATCAATCACTTGCATCGCCAATGCGACTGGGGCGGGCAATTGCCCGGGAGAACCGGCAAAATGCCCCGCGAATAGTCACGAATCCACGACGGAGACAGGTCGCACAGGGCGGCCCCCACGCATGAGCCAATCCGACGTCGTCGACCTCGCGCGCCTGCGCCGCAGTTGCGCGCACTGTTCGCTGCAGGAGCTGTGCCTGCCGGCGGGAATTACCGGTGATGAACTGGCGGAACTCGACAGCATCATGCGTCGCCGTCGTCCGCTGAGCCGCAACGAGCGCCTGTTCCACCATGGCGACAAGCTCGACTGCGTGTTCGTGGCCCGCGAGGGCGCCTTCAAGACCATCAGCATCTCGCGCGAAGGCGACGAGACCGTGGTTGGCTTCCACATGCCGGGCGAGCTGATCGGCCTGGACGCGCTGGGCGACGGCCAACATCGTTGCGAGGCGATCGCGCTGGTCGACTCCAGCGTTTGCGAAATCCCGTTCGACCGGCTGACGGAAATCGCCAGCCACATCCCGGGGCTGCAGTTCCAGCTGATGCGCGTCATCGGCCAGAGCGTGAGCCGCGATCAGGACCACATGGCCATGCTGCTGCGCCGGCAGGCGCATGAGCGGTTGGCGATGTTCCTGATGGGCCTGCGCGAGCGCCTGGAGATCCTGGGGCAGCGTAACGATGTTTTCCGCCTGCCGATGAGCCGCGAGGACATCGCCGCGTACCTCGGGCTGGCACTGGAAACCGTCAGCCGGGCGTTTGGCCGGCTGCAGGACGACGGCATCATCCACGTGCATGGCCGCAGCATCGAGGTGTTGAGCGCGGATGCGCTGGATGCCTGTGCGCATGGCGAGCAGACGCCGCCTTCGCTGGGACGTCGCTGCGCGGGGCGAACGCAAGGCTGATCCATTTACCCGGGGCGACCGCCGAGGTCGCCCATGCAGCACCTTCGTGCTGGTTCAGCCGGGCAGGCTGCGACACCCCAACGCGGCCAATAGGCCATGCAACTGGGGCACCTTCATCAGCCATGGAGCGGCCAGCGTCAACACGCCCGCCGTCAACACCAGCAGCGCCGCGCCGTAACGCACGCCGGGGCGCGCCAGCCATCCGCCCAGACGCGCACCCGACCAGGTCAGCGGCACCATCATCGGCAGTGTGCCAAGGCCAAAAGCAGCCATGGTCAGCCCGCCGTGCAACGCGCTGGACTGCAACCATGCCGCGGCCAGCAAGGTGCCGCTGAGTCCACAGGGCAACCAGCCCCACAACATGCCCAGTCCTACGCGCCGGGATGGCGTGCTGGCGGGCAACAGGCGCTGCTGCAGGGGGCGCAGACGTTGCCAGACGACAGCGCCGGGCCGCGACAGGAAGGCCAGCTTTCCCTGCCGGTCGAGCAGACGAAGCGCCGCCAAGACCAGCACCGCCCCCACCGCCATGCGCAGGCCGGTGGCCAGCCAGTCGATGCGGAACACGCGGACGATGCCGTGGCCGATGCCGCCGGCGATCACGCCCGCCACCACGTAGCCAAGCACGCGCCCGACGTTGGTCTGCATCGCGTGGGCCCAACTGGCACGGGCCGCCGTGGCCGAGAAACCGGTGGCGATACCGCCGCACATGGCCGCGCAGTGTCCGCTGCCCAGAAGGCCCGTGAGGAAGGCGGCCCCTACCGCCAGCCAGTCAATCGGCATGGTTGTCGGAGGCGTCGGCGCGGGCAGGGCGCGGCACCTCGGTGTCTGTGTCGGAC
>CBFGOS010000181.1:0-5080 GCA_965650425.1 uncultured Lysobacter sp.
TGCACCTGTCGCAACTGGATGTCGCGCCGGGCGACCGCGTCGAGCAAGGCCAGCTGATCGGCGCCGTGGGCGCCACCGGCCGCGCGACTGGACCGCACCTGCACTGGGGCATGAACTGGTTCGACGTACGGATTGATCCGTTGCTGGTGCTGGAGGCGTCGGGCGCGGCACAACGCTAGGCGCTGCGTCTTGCGCCGGGTGGCGCGGCCGGCGGATTGATCCGATGTTCTCCCGGGCGCGCGGCGGCACCCGCGCAGTGCAGCACGGGGCGATTGCAGATCGCGGCTCGATCAGCCTTGGTTGCCGGAGAGGGTCGGGCCCTGCCCCGTCACCGTCGCCACTGCATCGTGTGCGTGCAGGCTCTCAAAATGCGACACGGTAGCCTCGAAGCGCTCCACGCGCGGGTCTGTCGACAGTACCGCCGCCACGCGGCGTGCAGCGTCCTCGCAGAACATGAGGTTTTCGGCATTGAGACGGGCAAAGGCCTGCTCGTCCTCACGCTTGACCGCGGTCTGCACCGGAGTGGCCAAGCCGCGCTCAAGCTCGTCGATCAGATGCCCCAAGGGCAGCTCGTCGAAAGCGTGGCGCAGTTCGACCCGCACGTCGGCGCGACTGCGTTGCGCATGGGGCGTCGCGGCCAGGCCACGGGGCGAAGCAAGCCAGTCGCGCACCACCGCAGTCGACATCGGCCGCGCATCGGCAAAGTCTTCGGCAAAGCGCTCGGCATTGATCTGGCGCGAGAGCGCCGCCGAAGCCGGGCACGTGCTGGAGTACTCCACGGCAAAGTGCAACGCCAAGTGCAGGTGGCCATCGGTCAGCTGCGCCTCGATCTCCACCGGGTAACGCTTCCAGCCGGAATGTTCGCTGGCCAGCGCCGGGCGAAGCAGCAGGTGCTCGTAACGCAACACCAGGCGCGCCGCAGTCGACAGCCCGGCCTGCGTGTCCACCAGCGTCTGCAGCACGCGCCGCAGTCCGGCCGGGGTCACCACTTCTCCGGCAAAGGCTTGCTGCAACTCCAGGTAAAGCCGCGACATGTGGATGCCGCGCTTGTCGGCCTTGGCCAGGTTGACCGAGACGTCCGCCGATGCGGCCACCTGCAGCGTTTCCCCAGTACCGGACGCCACCCGCAACGGCAGGGCGATGTTGGACATGCCGACCCAATCCAGCGGACGCGCCGCGGCCGCGGCATCGAAGGCCACGTCGGGAAGAGTGCGAGGCGGATTGAGGGACGTGGTCACGGCGTTGGATATGGGGGTAGTTGGGGGGATCGCAACGCAACTCATTCTACGTGTCGAGGTCGATGCGGCTGTGGGCGTCACCGGAACGATCAGTTCCGGGCGGCCTGCCAAGCGGCCCACAGGGCCCGCCATGCCGGCAGCGGCCGGGCGGCATCGCCGCGTGCGAGTCGCCGTTGCGCCAAGGTGGCGGTAATCCGTCGAAAATGTGGAACGGCCGTGCGACCGGAAGAACCGCCGCCACGATCCGCCGATCGACCTGAACGGCCGGAATGCGTGGGGTCGCCTGTCAGGGTCGGCACGCGAGTGGCCCAAGGGGCAACCGGATCGCCGTGCCCGGCCCGCGCCAACTCCTGCAGCGGTACCGCCATCTCCCCGGCCAGTTGCAGGCGTGCATGCAGCAGTTGTTGGGTTGCCAATGCGACGCCGTCGGGTGCAGGCGACACAAACGGTGACGCGTGGCCGGCCCCATCCAGGGCGGCATCGATCCGGGCAAATGCCCGGGCTATCGTTTCGACCTGGCGCTGGGCGTCAGCCGCGTCGGCTGGCCGGCCACGGCTGTCACGCAGGGCGGGCAACACGTCCGCAAGACCCCGCCAGTCAGCGGGCTGGGCCTGCAGCAATGCCCCCAGCGGATGGCGGCGCAGGCCGCGACTCCATCCCTGCAGTTCTTCCTGCCACCAGCCCAGCTTGGCCTCACCGGGACGCGCATCGGCGCCACCCCATGCGGCGTCGCCGAGCTCCTGCTGCAGCGCCGCCCAAGCCAACCACGTTTGGCGCTGGGAGGCGGGAACGAAGACCTGCACCACTGCCCACTCCGGCCAACGTGCCAGCCACTTGTCGATGAAGCTGTCCGGCGAACCCGCGTTTTCCGGTAGCGGACGTTCGTCCTCGATCGGATTCATCGGCACGCCGGCCATGCCGCGGGATCGCACAATGCGGACGGCTGCTCGACCATCAGGTCGCCACGCCAATCCTCGGGACGGTCGCCGGGCAAGCGATAGCCCCACAACGCCACGACCGAGGGCATCCCCGCAGCGCGTGCCGCCACGATGTCGCGTTCGTCATCGCCTACGTAGACACAGTCGAACGCGGCGAAGCCGATGCGGTCGGCCGCCACCTGCAAGGGCAACGGATCGGGCTTGCGCACGGGCAGCGTGTCGCCACCGATCAGAACCGCACACCGATCTTCCCAGCCCAGCATTGGCACCAATTGGGCGGCCAGGTACTCCGGCTTGTTGGTGACGATGCCCCAGATGCAGCCGGCGGCCTCCAAGGCCGTCAGCATGGCTTCAACGCCTTCGAAGGGTGCGCCATGGCGTCCCAGCTCACGGCCGTAGTGCTCCAGGAACTCCGGCACCCAGCCCTCGCGTTCGGCGACACCCACGCCGGGGAACGCTGCGCCGATCATTGCGCGGGCCCCTTTGGACACGTGCGGGCGCAATGCCTCCAGCGTCATCGGCGCGCCGCCGCGGGCGGCAAGCATGGCATTGGTGGCAGCGAGCATGTCGGGCGCGCTGTCCAGCAGGGTGCCGTCCAGATCGAACAACACCGCTTTCGGGAAGCTGGGGGCGTTCGATGACCCGGGGCGTGCGGCGCGTTGCACAGGCGCTGCAGGGTCAACCGCCTTGCCGTGGGGTTCGTTCATGCCGGCTTGGCCGCGCAGGCCAGGTAGTTCACGTCGGTGCGACTGACGACCCGCGCGGCGTTGCGCCACGGCTCGTACATCAGGCCACTCACGTCTTCCAGTTGCAGGTTGGCGGCGCGCAGCCACGCGGCAAGCTCGGACGGCTTGATGAAATCCCGGTACTGGTGCGTGCCCTTGGGCAACAGGCGCGCCACGTATTCCGCGCCCACGATGGCCAGGGCAAACGCGGCCGGGGTGCGGTTCAGCGTGGACAGGAACAGCTTGCCGCCGGGCTTCAGCAGCGTGGCACAGGCCTGGATGATGGCGGCCGGGTCCGGCACGTGCTCCAGCATTTCCATGCAGGTGATGGCGTCGAAATGGCCTGCCTTTTCCACGGCCAGCGACTCCACCGACTGCACGCGGTAATCGACCTTCACGCCGGACTCCAAGCCATGCAGTCGCGCGACCTTGACCAGTTCCGGCGACAGGTCGAGGGCCGTGACATGCGCGCCTTCGCGGGCCAACGCTTCACTGAGCAGGCCGCCGCCGCAACCCACGTCCAGCACTTCGGCATTGCGCAGCGTGGTGCGATCGGCCACGTAGCCCAGGCGCGCCGGGTTCAGTGCGTGCAGTGCCTTCTGCGGGCCGTCGGGATCCCACCAGCGGTTGGCCAGCGCGCCGAATTTGTCCAGCTCGGCCTGGTTGAAGTTGGTGTCGTGCGACTCGGTCTGCGTGGTCATCAGGAAATCCGGATGGAGGCAATGCGCGCGCGCCATTGGCGGGCGTTGGCGATGAGTTCGGCGATGTCCATGGCGACCAGCTCACGCTGGCGCAGCTTGGCCTTGCCCGCGATCCAAACGTCGCTGACCTGCTGGCGCCCGGTGGCGTAGACGAGCTGCGAGATCACATGGTGCAGCGGCTGGGTCTCAAGCTGGCCCATGTCGACCAGCGCGAGGTCAGCCTGCTTGCCGGGCTCGATGCTGCCCACACGCTCGTCCAGGCCCAACGCCTTCGCGCCACCCAGGGTGGCGGCCTGCAAGGCGGTGGCCGCGTCGAACGCCGAAGCGTCCTGTGCGACTGCCTTCGCCAGCAGCGCCGCCGTGCGCGTCTCGCCAAACATGTCGAGGTCATTGTTGCTGGCGCAGCCGTCCGTACCGATGGCGAGGTTGACCCCCGCCTGCTGCAGCTTGCCCACCGGGCAGAAGCCCGACGCCAGCTTGAGGTTGGATTCCGGGCAGTGCACCACGCTGACCCCGCGCTCGGCGCACAGCGCGATCTCGGCGTCCGTCAGCTGGGTCATGTGCACCGCGATCAAGCGGTCATTGACCAGACCCAGCCGATCCAGCCGCGCCAGCGGGCGCTGGCCGTGCTTTTCCTGCGATTCGACCGTCTCGTGTGCGGTCTCGTGTACGTGGCAATGCACCGGCACGTCCAGCTGGTCGGCCAGCATGCGGATGCGCTCGAAGTTGGCGTCCGACACGGTGTATGGCGCATGCGGCGCGAAGGCAGTGCCCACGAGCGCATCGTCGCGCCACTGGTCGTGCACCTCGGCGGCCTTGTCGAAGTACTCGTCCGAGGTGCGTGCCCACGCCGTCGGGAAATCGATCACCGGCAGGCCGACCAGCGCGCGGAAGCCGTGACGCTTGTAGACCGCCGCTTGCACGTCGGGGAAGAAGTAGTTCTCGTTGGCGCAGGTGGTGCCACTGCGCAACATCTCGGCGATGGCCAGGCTGATGCCATCGGCCACGAACTCGGGCCCGATCACCTCGGCCTCGATCGGCCAGATGTGGCCCTGCAGCCACTCCATCAGCGGCAGGTCGTCGGCCACGCCCCGTAGCAGCGTCATCGGGTTGTGGGTGTGGGCGTTGACGAGGCCGGGGATCAGCGCACCGTCGGGGCGCGCCACGACCTCGCGGGCGGAATAGCGCTGGCGTGCGAGTCCGCGCGGCAGCACCGCCTGGATCACGCCGCCGGTCACCACCACGGCATGGTCTTCCAGCACCACGCCGTGCGGGACGACCGGCACCACCCAGCCGGCTTCGATCAGAAGGTCACAGGCTTCGGGTGCGGCATGGGTCGTCATCGGGCATTCCTGTCGTGGCTACCCCGACAGCCTGCATCGGGCGCGTGACAGCGGGATGCAGGCCGTCCGGCAGGCGGCATCGGGGGGGAAGGGGAGTGGGGGGGAGGGGGCCCCAGGGAGGGAAGAAGGCCCACT